>CAJWMT010000079.1:0-11950 GCA_913044275.1 uncultured Cellvibrionales bacterium | reverse complement strand
CCCTGCTCTATTACTTCCATTTGCTCGATTAATTTAGCGGGAAGACCTCTTCCGGCCCCTTGATAGGCATAAGTGGCATCGGTAAACCTATCACAAACAACCCATGTGCCTTCGAGGAGAGCAGGTTCAATTAATTCATGTAAATGTTGAGCCCTCCCCGCGAACATCATCAATAATTCGGACATCGGGCAAATAGATTTATTGTCTATTGCAAGTAGTAGGTGCCTGATTTCCTCAGCAATTGGTGTGCCACCGGGTTCTCTGGTTGAAATATGTTTGATCCCAATATCATCAAGAATCTCACAGATGAATTTAATATTTGTGCTCTTGCCAACACCTTCTATACCCTCGATGCTAATGAAACTGCCCGGTGCCGGCCTAGCGTTCATGAGTTTTCATCGAAGAAAGATATCTAACCCTGAAACAGTACTGATATGACAATGTTATTTCCTTGAGCGTTTAGATAGCTGATACTTTTTAACTGCTTCTTTATGTTCTTCATAAGAGGAAGAAAAAAAATGACTTCCATCCCCTTTAGCCACAAAATACAGGCTTTCCTCATCACTGGGGTGAACAGCTGCCTGAATGGCTGCCCTGCCGGGCATTGCTATTGGGGTTGGCGGAAGACCCTTTATAATATATGTATTATAAGGGGTTTTTTGCCTCAAATGCGACCGACGAAGATTTCCATTGAATTCCTTCCCTAACCCATAAATTACCGTGGGATCGGTTTCAAGTCTCATTCCAAGACGGAGTCTTTTTACAAACACACCAGCGATTGTTGAGCGTTCTTGCGCTAGACCTGTCTCTTTTTCAATGATCGATGCCATAATCAATGCGTCATAAGCCTTGTCATACGGCAAACCTTCAGCTCGCCCTCTCCACTCCTCTTCGAGGACGCGCTTCATCTTTTCATGTGCATGACGCAGTATGTCAGATGCTTTATCAACGCTTGTATAATTATATGTATCTGGAAAAAACCAGCCTTCAGGATAAACTGAAACGATATCTGCCTGCAGCAATAGCTCCTCATCAGAAAATAATTGTGAATCAGCAAATTGAGGAATAGATGACAAATGCTCCCTCCACTCGGAAAAATTCCATCCCTCCGGAAAAGTCAGCCTGTTAACAATTACTTCGCCATGATGAAATTTGGCGATAAGAGATATCACAGTATCAGTCTTCTCAATCCAGTATGTGCCTGCTTGAACTGTTGTTTGATCCAGAATTTTGGCACATAATTTGGCGAGATCTGGGCTATCTATAAAGCCTATTTTATGAAGTTTTTGGAGCACGATATTCTGTGAACTTCCACGTTCAATTATCCATTTGTAGCGCCCCAGATCGTCAACAATTAGTCTTTCTTGGATTAAGGGACTCTTAACACTCTGGGCGAACACAGGATTAAGTATTCGTTGGCTGAAGTCCAAGAGAACGATGGCCGAACCGAAACTGAAGATCAAAATTGATAAAATCAAAACACGCATCAAAACAACACTTTTCAGCAAGTATGTAGGTAGATTAAACAAGACAACTGATCATTACAAATCTTTAAGAGCTGCAGAGTTCACACTATAGAACGCAGCGACGCTCAAAGCTGTATTAATAGAAATTAAGATTCACATAGAGACATGTGGGCTTCTGACAGGTTGGCTTGAAAACAACATTTGTCCAGTGCATTTTTGCGACTAGTCAGAGTAAATGACTAGCAAACTGACTGCAGGCTATCTAAAAGCCATACTAAAATGGCATCAACTGTTTTGGTTAATATAATTTATGGCGTCTTCCACAGTCGCAATCTTTTCAGCATCCTCATCCGGAATTTCAGCATCAAACTCTTCTTCTAAAGCCATAATGAGCTCTACAGTATCTAAAGAGTCTGCGCCCAAATCTTCTACAAAAGAAGACCCAGTTTGAATGTCATCCTCTTTAACGCCGAGTTGCTCTGCTACCATTTTGATCACTCGTTCCTCAACACTGCTCATAATTGTATCGCTCCTTATCTGGCGGGACGCTAAATTATATTTTCGAGATTTTTCAACTCCAGACGAAACGTATAAATATTGCGTCTGAGGACGGCATTTTACCTTAGAATTAAAAAAATGCTAGTTTGTTAGCATCTATCCAATAAAATAGATGCATTACAGAAGGTTACGACATATACATGCCGCCATTTACATGAATAGTTTCACCCGTTATATAGTTTGCCTCATGGCTTGAGAGAAAAACCACCACGTCAGCGACCTCGTCCGGAGCTCCAAATCTCTCTAACGGAATTCTTTTTTTAATGGCTTCTCGACTCTCCTGCGGAATTGCATCTGTCATATCCGTGCTAATAAAACCCGGCGATATGACGTTCACTGTTATGTTGCGAGAAGAAACTTCGACAGCAAGAGAACGAGAGAAACCCTCCAGGCCCGCTTTTGAAGCTGAATAGTTCGTTTGACCGGGGTTACCTCTGATCCCAACTACTGAGCTTATATTTATAATTCTACCCCAACGACTTTTAATCATATCTCGTAAAAAAAGTTTGCAAAGGCTTTGAACTCCATGCAGATTGGCTGAAATAACGTCGGTCCATTCGTCACGCTTCATTCGAATTAATAGGTTATCTTTAGTAATCCCGGCACTATTAATCAGAACAGACGGTTTAGCCCTGTCAGCCGACATACGAGATTCCAGGTTACCAATAGACTCGGGATCTGCTAAGTCCAGCACTACGCCATGACCCTCAATACCCTCTCGCGCCAAGGCGGCAGAAATCCCATCTGCGCCCTCCGGAGTAGTAGCGGTCCCATATATCCTAAATCCGGATGAACCGAGAGATGATGCAATTGCGGCTCCAATACCTCTGCTAGCCCCTGTTATTAAAGCGATTTTTGGCTCCATTTACGAACTCACATATCTGATGTAGCAGAGAGAGAAGATTCAAAACTCTCAATTGTGCTTAGCGTGTAAGCCTGAATGTTATTATCTATCCTTCGAATTAGTCCACTGAGCACCCCTCCTGGCCCGCATTCGACAAAAACATTTGTTCCTTCATTTATGAGTCGCTCCACACACTGGACCCACAAAACTGGGCTATATATTTGCTTTAGTACTGCAGCTTTTATCCGTTCTGGATTGTCTTCAAAGCAGCCATGCACGTTATGAATGACGGGTATCCTAGGGCACGAAAAATTTATACCTTCTAATCTTTGAGTCAGCCTATCAGCAGCTGGACGCATCATCATGGTGTGAAATGGAGCACTCACTGGCAACAAAATAGTCCTTTTAGCACCGGCTTTTTTGCAGAGGGAAATGGCCTTATTGACGCCGTTAGCAGCACCTGCTATCACTGTTTGACCAGGGGCATTAAAATTTACAGCCGAGACCACCCCATCTGCTTGAACCCGCTCGCAACATTCCAAAACAGCTTGATCTTGCAAGCCAATCACTGCAGCCATAGCACCCTCCCCTTCGGGAACAGCAGATTGCATCAAAGAACCCCGTTCTTCAACAACAGATAATGCGTCCTTAAAAGAAATCACTTCGGCACAGACCAATGCCGACCATTCTCCAAGACTATGGCCTCCAAGATAATCTGGAGTTCTACCGCCCCTTACCAACCATAAACGCCATAGTGCTAAACTACAACACAAAAGAATTGGCTGTGTTCGTGTGGTGAGGTTGATGGAAGATGGATCTCCCTCCTGTATTAACGCCCAAACATCATATCCCAATACTTCAGAGGCTTCTGAGAATGTAACCCGAATGGTTTCTTCAGAGCTGAATTCACGAAGCATACCAATTTTTTGTGAGCCTTGACCGGGAAAAACAAAACTTAAATTACTTTTAGTGGTCTTCATATCAAAACGGCCATCGCCAGACTAATTCTTGAACTTTACTGCAATTTTTTGCGACAAACTCCGCAAGACTGCCACCCGCGCCACATTAATACTTTCAGCAAAGGCTTCACAGTCAGCGCCTCCATGGCTTTTAACAATATTGCCTTTGAGGCCGAGCAAGTAGGCACCATTGTATGCAGAAGGATTCAATTTACGATAAAACTTATCATTATTCCCCAGCAAAAGATACCTTCCAAATTTAGACACAAAATTACGATTCAATTGGTCTTTCAGAATTTGTCTAATCAAATTCGCGGCACCTTCACTCGCTTTCAAAGCCATATTCCCCGACCATCCATCACAAACAACCACATCCGCATCAGTAGTAAACAAGTCATCGGCTTCGATAAAACCTCGGAAATTTAGTCTTGCGTCATCTTTCATCAGTTTCGCTGCGGTCTGAATCGCCGGCGGTCCTTTTGTGTTCTCTACGCCAATATTTAATAATTTAATGATTGGTTCCGGTGTTTCCTTAATCAACCGGGCAGTCAATGCTCCTATAACAGCAAATTGATAAAGTTGTTCCGGAACACAACTCAAGTTTGCGCCAAGATCTAGCGCTAGATAGCCTCCTGTTTTTGTAGGTATGCTCCCGCAAATAGCGGGTCTAGATATACCAGGCAATGTTCCCAAATTGTGCATTCCGAAAGCCATCAATGCGCCTGTATTCCCGGCACTTACGCAAGCATCACAGGTTCCATCTCTGATCGCTCGCACTGCTTGCGCCATCGATGAATCTTGTTTTACACGCAATGTCTTCGAGGGTCTGTCATCATCAGTGACTAAAGAAGCACAAGGAACTATGGTTATTTGTGATTGGAGCGTTTTTATTTCATATTTTTCAAGAGCTTCATTAATCAGCAGTTCATCACCGAAAAGGTAAAATTCGGTTTGTGGATGGTTTCGTAAATAACCGATTGATGCTGGAACGGTTACAGTCGGTCCTCCGTCACCGCCCATCGCATCTATGGCTATTCTGATTTGATCAGACAAACTGAAGCCTAATTTTATTCCGAGGTCTCAATAACCTTTTTGCCACGATAAAATCCATCGGCGGAAATATTATGCCGCAAATGCTTCTCTCCAGTGACTTCGTCTATCGACACGGTCGGGTTGGATAGCTTATCATGAGATCGACGCATTCCTCTTTTTGATCTAGTTTTCCGACTTTTCTGAACTGCCATGTTCTACTCCTAATATCGATTGAATCATTCTCAATTCTTTAATTGCTTCAATATATCGAATGGACCTGTTTGAGCGATAGAGCTTGAATTATACGTGAATTTATCCAAATTATTAGCACATTGTCCTATCTCATGGTAGTTGACAATTGGCAACGCTAAAATCAACTCATCTTCAAGCATTTGATAAAGATTAAGGATACCTTTATCAATAACCAAAGGGTCAATAAATTTGACTTTCCAGTCCTCTTCGTTTTCCTGCGACACAATTCTCAGTTTAAATTCACTCTCGATACAGATGTCAACCTCATGGAGGCACCGTTGACATTGCGCAAAAGCAGACACTGAAACTGAACCAGAAATGAGCGTAAACCCAGACTCATCAATTTTAAAAACTATCGTCGCCTTCGCGGGATCATTAATTCGAACTGTCGCCGAAGCTAACCGCGACATACAATTAACGGGAATATCTCCCACAAGTTCCGCTGACCTTAGCGCCAACTTTCGGGGGTCGACTTGAGCGGGTAAAGGCATATCAATCGCAGGCTCTCCAAAAGAGCCCGCATAATATGAGGAACATTAAAGCGTGTCAAAAAATAATGGAAAACTCATATCGTAGTCACGCGACACTCTGAATGACTAAATTTTTTAAATTGAGGACATTTATGAACAAACTCATCTTGGCATCTAGCTCTCCTTATCGAGCAAAACTTCTAGACCAAATAGGTATTTCCTACAAAATCATTATTCCCAATATCGATGAAACACCTAAAGCAAAAGAAACAGCAGCCTGCTTGAGCAAACGACTTTCAATTGAAAAAGCATCTCGTGTAGCTCAAAAGCAAAAGGGAGAGATAGTCGTTGGCAGTGATCAAGTAGCCGAATTAGAGGGGGAAATTCTAGAAAAGCCCGAAAGCGAATCATTAGCGATAAAACAACTGCAAAAGCAATCTGGAAAAATCGTAAAATTCTTTACTGGTTGCAGTGTGGCCAGGCTTGATCAACTAAACAACTTAGAGAGCTATGCCGCGATTAGCGAAACTACCGTAGCATATAGAAAACTCTCTTATGCTGAGATTAAAAACTACATAAAAATTGATCAACCATATGATTGCACGGGAAGTTTTAAGGCGGAAAGCTTGGGCATAAGTCTATGCGCAGCTATTCAAAGTGATGATCCTTCCGCTCTAATTGGACTGCCTCTAATAAAATTAATTGATATGCTCAAACATTTTAAAATGACAATTATTTAGTTTTTTCTGAAAAGTGTCGATCCACATGAATTAGGATCTCTTCAAAATTATCCACGCATGCAATGGGTGAATGCTTGATGAGAGTGCACCTCTCGTGCACACCATATGTCACGCCAATACTTGCCATTGGAACATTTTGGGCCATCTCCAAGTCATATTTTGAATCCCCGACCATCAAAGCAGCGGTTGGAGATATATCAAAATGATTGATTAACTCCACCAACATTTGAGGGTTGGGCTTTGAGGCAGTTTCATCGCCAGTTATACTGAAATCTATTATGTCTGCCAATCCAGACAAACGAAGCGATCTGTCAAGTCCGTCCCTACTTTTTCCAGTGGCTACCGCAAGCAAATAGTTGCTATCTTTCATTGCGTTAAGAGTAGCTTCAGCATTTTCAAATAAGTTGCATTCCATTTCCTGAACCATTCTATAGCAAACTCTATAATGCTTGATCAGGGACTCTATCTCTAGTACTTGGAGGTTTGGAAACAAGATCTGCATTGCGTCTTTAAGACTTAGGCCAATAATATTTCGAATATCATTTTCCAACGGCTCATCAAGTCCAAGGTCTCTTGCTGCATCCTTCATGGATGAAATAATATGAAAAATCGAATTCTCAATTGTCCCGTCCCAATCGAAAACTACCAAATTCCTTTTAATCATAACTGTTGCAAAGTCTTCTTCAGCATCTGAGGGATTTTAGCTGTTCGTTCTAAAAAGCTTCCTGTAATCGGGTGCCGAAGTTTTATTTTATCTGCATGTAAAAACAAGCGCTTTAAACCCAGCGCACGCATTTCAGTATTAAAGCTTTTTTCTCCGTATTTTAGATCTCCTGCAATGGGATGGCCTGCATGTTTACAATGCACTCTAATCTGATGAGTACGACCGGTGACAAGTTCGACTTTCAGCAAGGTACAATTGTCAAACTGTTTGATAACACTGAAGTGGGTAATAGATGCTTTGCCTCCGCTATCAACGCGCACAATTCTCTCTCCGGAAAGCAGCTTATTTTTTGAAAGAGGTGCTGAAATAGTTGTTTTTGTAATGGGCCATATTCCTTTCACAAGGGCCATATACGATTTTGTCATGCCACGCTCCTTGAGTTGAAATTGCATCTCGATTAAAGCACTCCTTTTTTTTGCTAGTAACAGGCAACCCGATGTATCTCGATCTAAACGATGCACCAATTCTATATATTTTTGTTGTGGACGCATTTCTCTGAGGCTTTCGATCACGCCGAAACTGACCCCACTACCTCCATGAACTGCAACTCCCGATGGTTTATTAAGAACGATTATTGCATCATCTTCGTAAACAATTTGGTTATTAAAGTTTGGTCTTCTATTCTGATCAGCAACACGCTTTGGATGATTTTCTGAGACCCGTATCGGCGCGATTCGCAAGACATCCCCGTCACAGACGCGACAGCTTGCTCGCACACGACGTTTGTTAATTCTTATCTCGCCTTTTCGTATCAATCTATACAAACGTGATTTAGGCACACCCTTGAGATGCTTAATTAAAAAATTATCAAGACGCTGACCGGAATGTTCCGAGTCTACCGAAAGAAAAGACACCTTATCAGAGTTAAAAATATGCATTCTAGATTGGAAGTGTTGACCGCCTCATCATTGTAGCTCAAATCGTCGATCTGCATAACATTGCTGTAAAGCTCTGTTTTTGTTAGTATGGAACGGTTGTTTTTAATCGGAACCTTAGTAAGGCGCTCATTAATAAAGCAAAGCCCGAGTTAACTGGTTGGGCAAAGACATCAGAGAATTAGCCCGAAGAATTTATGCTGGTTCTCGCTTAATCGACTGACTGAGATCAGCGGACAAAATCAAATTCAAATACTTTTATTAGGTTATTGGTTGAATATGTGGCGTGTTAAAGATAATTATTTCGAGATTCAGCGATTGCTTGCGGAGCTTCTATGCTCCCAATCAAAGCGATACACAAATTGCACGCTCAGAGGCACAAACTATAACTAGTTTGCGCGCATAAAACACTTAGACTATAAGTGAATCAATACTCAAGTGTACTTGAGTTTCATCACAATCAACGTTTGTGGCTAGATTTGTCCTCACTCGGTCCATAACAGAGTGAAGGTAATATATGAAAAGAATGCTTATAAATGCCTCTCATACCGAAGAGGTACGAGTGGCTATGGTTGATGGACAGCGCCTTTACGATCTCGATATAGAAAACAAAAATCGAGAACAGAAAAAGTCTAACATCTACAAAGGCAAAGTTACCCGTGTAGAACCCAGTTTAGAGGCCGCATTTGTAGACTTTGGAGCCGTTCGGCATGGATTTCTTCCGCTTAAAGAAATATCAAAAGATTACTTCCACAAAAAGCCTAGTGATGCCGGAAGGGTTCGAGTGCAAGACGCGCTCAAGGAAGGACAAGAGATAATAGTTCAAGTCGAGAAAGAGGAACGGGGTTCAAAAGGAGCAGCTCTGACAACCTTCGTAAGTCTAGCCGGTCGTTATCTTGTTCTAATGCCCAACAATCCGCGCGCGGGCGGCATATCAAGGCGGATTGATGGAGATGATCGATCGGAATTGCGGGAAGCCATGCGAGATTTAAAAATTCCAGACAATATGGGTGCAATAGTCAGAACTGCTGGAATTGGACGTGACACAGAGGAACTTCAGTGGGACTTGGATTATCTCCATCAACTATGGGAAACAATACAAACAGAAGCAAGTCAAACTAAAGCGCCTCATTTTTTGTTCCAAGAAAGCAATGTCATTATAAGAGCAATACGGGACTATCTTCGCCATGATGTTGGTGAAGTGGTAATTGATAGTTCCGAATCACACGCTCTTGCATCCGCATTTATCAAAACCGTGATGCCCGATTTCACCAGTAAAGTTAAGTTTTATAACGAGCAAATTCCTCTATTCAACCGATTTCAAATCGAAAATCAGATAGACACTGCGTTTTGCAGAGAAGTAAATCTGCCTTCCGGGGGATCTATAGTCATCGACATAACTGAGGCTTTAGTCTCAATAGACATTAATTCAGCCAGAGCAACGAAAGGCGGGGACATTGAGGAAACGGCCTTCAATACTAACAAAGAAGCGGCCGAAGAGATCGCACGACAACTTCGAATTCGAGATGTTGGAGGCTTGATTGTGATTGACTTTATAGACATGTTAAGCAACCGTCATCAAAAAGAAGTAGAAAACAAAATGCGGCAAGCATTAGAAATTGATCGGGCTCGTGTTCAGGTTGGTCGCATTTCTCGTTTCGGATTGCTTGAAATGTCGAGACAACGTCTGCGCCCCTCGCTTGAAGAAACCATGTCCAACGTGTGTCCGCGTTGCCAGGGCCAAGGATCTATCAGAGGAACGCGGTCACTAGCGTTATCAATTCTACGCATGGTTGAGGAAGAAGCCCAAAAGGAATATACCAAGACCATCAAGGCGGTCGTCCCCTTGGCAATTGCAACATTTCTCCTCAATGAGAAACGACAAGATATCGTAGATATTGAATCTCGTAACGGTATTAAGTTGATTGTTCTTCCAAATTCGAACATGGAAACACCGAAATATGAAGTGCAACGAATAAGAGAACAGGATGAAGACATATCCAACCCTAGCCATCAATTGGCTGAAAAAATTTCTCAAGAGAGTCTTGAAGAGGCCAACGACCTATTGGAGATGAATGAACCATCAGCCCAGCCAGCAGTGAAAACTCTTACTCCATCTACCCGTGCTCCCTCTTCCAAATCAAAAATGGTTGGTAAAACAAACAAAGAAAGTTGGATTAAGCGCCTTTTTGGCCAATTTTTTCCGAGTAAAAAGGCTGTTTCAGGTTCTGAGAAAAAGACGCCGAGACGTTCATCCGGGAGCAACAAATCATCCAATCGCAACAGAGATGAAAAAAGCCGACGACGATCCGCTCGAAATCGAAACTCCAACAACATCGATAAAGCCAATACGGAAAAGCGGGAAGAAAAACAAAAAACTCGACACAAACCACCAAACGCGACAAATAAAGAACCCTCAAAATCAAGCGGGAAAAAGGCTCAACTAGGAACTGGTAATGAAGCTGGGCAACCAATCGAAACAGGACCTCTGAAAAGACGGCCTGATGAGAAACGAAAACCATTGAGGAAAAGACGCCAGCGTAAAGCGGTTGTCAAAAAACCAGAAAAAGTGACAAATGAAGGACTAACCACCAATGAAAAAACCGCCAATCTTGCAGCTGAAGCAAGTGGTCAAGATTCAAAAGGCAAGGGCAAGGGCAAGGACACCGACCCAAATCCTAAAATATCTAGTAAAGGTGATGAAAATACGCCCTTGGAGCAAAATCCCAATGAAAGTGTGAAAAAGCCAAGAAAACGAACTCCTCGCCGTGCTAGATCGGATGATTCAAAGGGCGAAGTCAGATCTTCAAAACATGTAGAACTCGAGAAAACTGTGAGCGAGCATCCACAAGCGCAATCTAATGAGACTGTTAAAGATCAATCAGACCCAAACACTGTAGGTTCAAGAGCAATAAACGATCCGAGAAACATCCAAAAAGCCTCCGCTACCTTGATTGATAGTTCTGACCCAGGGGTGGCTATTGACGCTGCCGATTCGGTTAATACTGATGTCCCCAACAAGCCAGTCAAAAAAAGGCGTGCTACAAATGATCCTCGTAATAAGAAGAAGATTGAGACTAAATCGGGCGCCTCAAAGCTGGAGGATGAAGAGCAAACTTGAATAGCAATCGATAGATGATAGATGAAATTTTGTTATGCTAAGAGAGAGGAGTATAATTTGCGAGATACCGGTGGGATGGCAGAGCGGTTGAATGCACCGGTCTTGAAAACCGGCATAGGTTAATAGCCTATCTAGGGTTCGAATCCCTATCCCACCGCCATTTATCTTTTTAAGCTACTGTTTACAGTGGCTTTTTGTTTATTTAAACCTGAAATGCTCTACTGAGTTACAGTTTGAGTTACAGTCCAATCAGTCCTTTAGCTTTATGAAAATCCAGGGCTTGAATGCACTTCCCAATATGATATAGTGCCTCTTAAGAGGACAAAGCTGTACAAACAAACAGTGTCCCGCCTCGGATAACACCGGCCTCATCAGCCAATGCCCAAGGCTTAAGTGCCCTACTGGGGATGACAATGGTGTCAAGCCTTTGCCCCTTATAGATAACACTTACTTATTTTGTGCCAACTAAGGAATTAAGGAATTAGCGATGATTCAAATCATTCGCTTCCGTTTTTATTGACGGCCAACCTTGGTGGGACGACTAGACTCGGTTGGCAAAACAAAATCAGCCATTCCGAGGTAAAACAGATGAGTAGTATTGACAAACCCCGTCGAATTCTTCGCTGGACCGAAGTTGCCAGCAGAATCCCGTTTAGCAAGTCCCATGCATACGCCCTTCAAGCCCAAGGCAAATTCCCCAAGCCTGTGAAATTGGTTGAGGGGGGTCGAGGCGCAGGATACTGGGAGCATGAAATTGAGGCATATCTTGAGCAGAGGTATCAAGCGACTATAAACCGAGAGATTAGTAAGAATGGTCAAAGCTAAGGATGGCTTTTTCGCGGTTTCTCTTGACCAATTCCGGAAAATCTCTGAACAACATGGCATGCCCGAGTGTTGTCTATACCTGAT
>CAJWMT010000078.1:0-12076 GCA_913044275.1 uncultured Cellvibrionales bacterium | reverse complement strand
AAGGGGGGATACTAAATTATCTGAGAACGGTACCGGAGGATGAATCACTTTGGTCCGGTGAGTGTTTTGTATTTGATAATCGCGTGGCGGTCAATCATGATCTTGAAAAAGGCTCTTATGATCAATGTCACGCATGTCGAATGCCAATCACGACAGCGGATAAAATGTTGTCATCTTACGCTAAAGGACAATCATGCAAGCACTGTTACGGGACCCATAATGAGCAGAAACAGCAACGATTCTCCGAAAGACAAAGGCAAATAACGCTTTCCAAATCACGTGGGGAAGATCACATTGGAGCAGGTGCACATGAGGTAACACATAGACGCAGAGCAGAAAAAAAATACCGCCGCAGCCGCACATAAAGCTGCAGTTGATCTTAAGTGTATCGTGGTTTGTCTAAGTTGTGTTTTGCTTAAAGGCTAGAGGCTTCAATCTATTTAATTGCATGAGCAGAGGAGAAGGAGAGTGCACATCATTTCCGTATCGGACTACCGAGAACAGGCACGAAAAAAAATCCCTCACTTTCTTTTTGAATATATAGATGGAGGATCGGTGAGTGAGTCTACGCTTAGAGCTAACAGCAGGGACCTTGAGCAAGTTAGTCTTCGCCAGCGCGTGCTCAAGGACGTGCGCAGCATTAACACCGAGTTAGACTTGTTTGGAACGACTTATAGCATGCCGGTAGTTCTTGGCCCTGTCGGAATAGCGGGTCTTAATGCTAGGCGTGGCGAGGTACAAGCTGCTCGAGCAGCAGAAGAAAATAACGTCCCATTTGCGATGTCTACTGTGTCGTTGTGCAGTGTAGAGGAGGTTGCGGGATCTGTTAAGGATCCCATGTGGTTTCAACTTTACATGGCCAAGGATCGAGTGTTTTTAAAAGAACTATTGAAACGAGTTCAAAATACCGGATGTGAGGTATTGTTACTTACCGTTGATTTGCCTGTGGTGGGCACGCGTTATAGAGACGTTAGGTCTGGGCTCACAAGATGCGATGGGCTACCATGTCAATTATGGCGACTATTACAAATACTGGCACGACCATCCTGGGTATGGGATGTCGCTATTATGGGTGGGCCGCATAATCTGGGTAATTTGGTCCCTCTAATGGGTTCCGATGCCGGATTCAAAGATTTTCTTGCTTGGACTGATGAGAATTTTGATCCCTCTGCGACTTGGGATGACATCTCATTTGTTCGAGAAAATTGGTCAGGTAAGATTATCGTAAAGGGGTTGTTAGATCCGGAAGACGCCTCACAAGCCATCACGTGTGGCGTTGACGGGATAGTCGTATCAAATCACGGTGGTCGGCAATTAGATGGCGCTCCCTCTACTGCTAAGGCTCTGCCGGCAATAGCTGATAGAGTAGCAGGAACTATCCCCATTCTAGTTGACGGAGGTATTAGCTCTGGCACTGATATAATCCGTATGTTGGCCTTGGGTGCCGATGCGGTTTTAATTGGCAGAGCGTGGGTCTATGCTTTGGCTGCTGCAGGATATAGGGGCGTAAATCAAGTCTTACATCTGTTGAAAGAGGAGCTGCGGATTGCAATGGCTCTGACCGGCCATACCAAACCAAGTATGATTGACCGAAATACATTAATTGATAAGCTTTAGTCGTTTTTATGGACGGATAGAGGGTTTTTTGCGCCGCGATAGTGGAAAAAGTTTTGAGAAATATCAGTTAGATGACAAATAGTAGACTTGCAATAGAAAACGCCAATGTAAGAGTTGCGGCCATTCAGATGGTTAGCACGTTAGATTTCCATGCCAACTTGCTTTCGGCACGTAAGTTGCTGAACCAAGCCAAGCGGGAGTCTGTTGAATTAGCTGTTTTACCAGAAAATTTTCTGACTTATGGCACCAGGCCGTTGTTTGGTAAATCCCAAGAGGTTGAGTTTTTGGAAACCTTCGCACAGATGGCAAAAGAAATCGGTATGTGGATCGTTGCTGGAAGCTTCCCTTTAAGGCATTCAATTGAGGGATATGATCGCCAATCTGGGGACGTTGACAAACCTTACGCAACTTCAGTAGTTTTTCATCCTGAAGGACATGTTTATGAATATTACGACAAACTACATCTTTTTGATGTAGATGTTTCCGATACTAATCGACGTTATCGAGAGTCTGATGATTTTAGCCAAGGAACCAGATCGGTGGTTTTTGAAAGTCCTTGGGGTCGAATAGGTTTGGCCATATGCTATGATCTCCGTTTTCCGGAGTTATTTCTCGATTTTGCGCAAAGAGGTGTGAGAATAATATTGCTCCCATCCGCGTTCACAGAGGCAACGGGGAGGGATCATTGGGAAATTTTACTGCGTGCTAGGGCCATAGAGTGCCAGTGTTTTATAGTGGCGCCAAATCAGGGCGGTCGACATACTGGAAAGTTGAGCACATGGGGACAGTCGATGGTTGTTGATCCTTGGGGAAATATCATGTCTAGCCTTGATAAAGGCGAGGGAGCGGTGGTTGCCGATTTGGAACTCTCGATGATCAAAAAGATCTGTGGTCGTATGCCTATCTCATCACATAGGCGAATGGATGTCTACTGCAACAAGAATTAATTTTTTTCGTCGTTGAGGCGGCATAAAAGCGATGACATAAGCTTGAATTATCCCATCTAAAACGCAGTCCAGCTGCTCACTCGGAGTAAGAACCTTGCAACTTTTTGATACGCATGGCTCTTGAGTATCGGACCTCAGCAAGTTGCTTTAGAATCTTTCGACAAAAAATTTCCGGTTTATATTGAACAGATTAGTTGCCAAAATTAAAGCATGTAAATGGGATGAGCATAGCTCTGACCTGACGATTATTCGCAGACAGGTGTTTGTAGAGGAGCAAAATGTAGATGAAAGAGATGAATGGGATCCATTAGATCCAAATCACTATCATTTCATGGCTCTTATAGATTCTGATGTGATCGGGTGTGGGCGACTCGCTCGCAACGGGCAGATCGGTCGCATGGCCGTGTTGGCAAAATATCGCAATCAGGGCATCGGTGGAAAGTTATTACGGTTTATGATTCGGTTCGCAAGTGATAATGATGTAAATCAAGTCTTTTTGCATGCTCAAACACATGCAATACCCTTTTACTCCCAGTTTGGTTTCGAAGTTGAGGGCGATGTTTTTCATGAGGCGGGGATACCTCATCAGTTTATGAAATTAGTATCCTAGTACAAAAAAATCCATATCTTGGTCAGAATACGACGAAGACCAGCATTGTAAAATTAATCAAATTAGGTTTTATGAATGAGTAAACTTCCAACTTTTCATCTTGAACACTACCTATCTGCTCGCGAATTTAGTGCGCCCTTCATGCTCGGCGGCTCTGATTCAGAAACACACTCACTTGGCGAAATACTAGATCTGGCAGATCCTGAAAGCAAAGAAATTTGGGATAAACTTTCTTTGCATTACACCGAACCTTACGGTATGCCTATGCTACTCGAAGAGATAGCAAACTTGTATGGAGATGCGATTACTGGTTCAAATATATTGAGTTTCGCAGGAGCTGAGGAAGGGATTTATTGCCTTTGCCATGCGCTGCTGGACCCATCTGATCATGCAATCGCTGTTACTCCCTGTTATCAATCGCTGGAGTCTGTCCCGTCTTCCTTATGTGAGGTGACCAAGGTTGGACTTGATGAAACAGAAAGTTGGGAGCTAAATATTGATAGGGTTATAAAGGAGATAAAACCAAGGACAAAATTACTTTTAATTAACTATCCGCACAATCCCACAGGAGCAATTTTAACACGGGTTCAGCAGGAGCAGCTTATAGAGATAGCTAGGACAAATGATTTGTGGATTTTTTCTGATGAAGTATATCGGCACCTCGAGTTTGAACCTTCGGATCGATTGCCAACTATGGCAAGTGTTTATGAGAAAGGCATCAGCCTTGGAGTGATGTCAAAATCCTTTGGATTGCCAGGATTGCGTGTGGGTTGGATTGCAGCTCAGAATCAACATCTCTTAGCAGAGATGTCTAATGTTAAACACTATCTTTCCATATGCAACAGTGCACCTTCGGAAGTTTTGTCGCTCATTGCGCTTCGTGGCCAAGATAAGATTTTGGCCCGTAATCTGGATATAATACAGTCAAATATTGCATTATTGGATAGCTTCTTTTTAGACTACTTTGATTTCTTCGAGTGGACGAGACCAAAGGGTGGTTGTATTGGATTCTCGAAAATTAAAGGTCAATGGAGCTCAGATGTTTTTGCAGAAAAGCTGCTGAGCGCTAAAGGAGTTTTAGTTGTTCCAGATAGTATGTTTGACTTCAATGGAAACTATTTCAGGGTTGGATTTGGTAGAAAAAATATGCCGCAGGCGCTGCGACTGGTAAGAGATTTTATTGAAGAAGAGATGAAGTTTAAGTGGTGAGTCCTAAATTGTCATGGAAAGGTGGCAGAGGGCTGTCAATTACTGTCATCTCCTTCGGCCTTGAACTTTCTGAGATTCTATAAATACTCCAGAACTATAGTGAGAGCTTGCTTTTAGGGGAGTTTAGAAAATGGAAAGACTAATGTCTGATTTAAGTGATTGGTTATCTCTGGTGGATGAAGAGATCATTGAACCAGAGCGGCCGATAATAGATCCCCACCACCACCTTTGGAGAGATCATCGCTCGCTCAACCGGAGTATTGACTATGACCTCAATGACTTATGGGCGGATACTGAATCTGGACATAATATAATTGCAACTGTTTTTGTGGAATGCGGGGCCGATTACCGTTCAAGTGGGCCTGAGTCACTTCGGCCAGTCGGTGAGACTGATTATGTGAAATTTGCCGCGGATTTGTCGATTCTCGGTGCGTCGAAGGGCAGGCCACCCATAAAGGGGATTGTCAGTCACGTAGACCTAAGACTGGGAGCTGCAGTCGAAGAAGTAATATCGGCACAAATCGATGCGGGTGAAGGTCTTCTTAAAGGTATTCGCCATGCAACAGCATACTACCCCGATCCACCGGCTGTGGATCGTTATGCGGGAAGGATTGAGCACCTAATGATGTTAAAAGAATTCCGCGAGGGATTTGCTCTGCTTGCACCCGCTGGGCTCTCTTATGATGCATGGTTATTGCACCCTCAGATTAGAGAACTCACGGACTTAGCGGAGGCGTTTCCCGAAACAATCATCATCTTTGATCATTTTGGAGGGCCGTTAGGAATTGGTCCTTATCAAGGTAAACAGCGCGATATTTTCCCTCAATGGCAGCGCGATGTTCAGCAGCTCTCTAAATGCGCTAACGTTGTTGCCAAGCTGGGCGGGCTTGCAATGCCAATAAACGGCTGGGGTTGGGATGAACGTGAAATGCCCGCGTCGTCAGATGAACTTGTGGCTGCGCATCAAGATTATTACCTGCATACAATCGATTGCTTTGGACCAGAACGATGTATGTTCGAAAGTAATTTTCCTGTTGATAAACTCTCGGTTTCGTATGCAGTTCTTTGGAATGCGCTAAAGAAGATTGGTAGTCGGTTTAATGAAACGGAAAAAGACCTGATGTTCCGCGGGACTGCTCAGCGTATATATCGATTGGAAATCTAGATTGCATACTTTTTTGCAATCGTTACCTAGCGTTATTGCAATTTTTTTAGCCTGCCGTCATCAGAAGTCAATCCGCAAAGAGATAGAGCCTACCTCTTCGATTTCACCGTGTATTAGGTCTCCTGGCAGCACTGCTCCTACGCCGCTGGGTGTGCCAGAATAAATTAGATCTCCCGGCGAAAGATGATAGAACTTTGAGAGGTCGGACACTATCTCTGGGACAGACCACATCAGCTGGTTAATATTTGAGTCTTGTCTAATATGATCGTTAACCGACAACCAAATCCTTCCTTTGGTGGGGTGACCAGTCATGTTTGCCGGTCTGATAGACCCGACTACGGCACCGTTGTCGATGTCTTTGCTAATGCACCAAGGGTATCCTCTTTCTCGGAGCGAAATCTGCAGGTCGCGCCTAGTCATGTCCAGTCCACAAGCGTATCCAAATACGTGAGAAAGAGCTCTATCGGGTAAAATTTTTGATCCGCCATAGCCAATGGCAATCACGAGTTCCATTTCATGATGGAAATTATCGGTACTCTCTGGGTAGGGGATGGTGCTCCCTGAAGCTATTACAGCCGAAGGTGATTTTGTAAAATAGAATGGTCTATCACGCTTTGGATGAAATCCCATTTCTATGGCATGATCAGCATAGTTGCGCCCGACGCAAAACACACGATTTACGGCGAATCGCTTCTTGTTTGCTAAAACTTTAACCGACACTCTTTCGGGTGGAGCAAATACATAGTCATTCATAAGCGAGATTCTCTGATCTTATAAAAGATTGTAACAATTTCTGGCGAAGTTTAATGAAGCAATGAGTTTTAAAAACTAATATTGCTCGACCTCATTTTTGAATATGACAGCCGATAATCTATTGTTGAGAGCAAGAAAGCTAATTTCGGCTAAATACAAGATTGAGCTTGCTAATTTTAATTCATTTCCTCCAGTACCCTTAAATCATTCTTATCTGCATTTGGGCAAATCTAAAGAGATTTCTTCAATTGATTATAATATTGATGAATTGAGCAGATCGAGCATTCCAACTAGCTTGAGTCTATCAGTCATTACGTCGGAGAATTCTTCTAACATATTTGATTTCCTAATCAGGCTTTGCCAAATCGTTTAAAACGCCGAAATTATGCTTTCTCTGAAAGATAGTTGTGAGTCAGTTGGGCTAAGATTGCAGTTCATTGTTGGGTTTAAGAAAGTTTCCTCATATCGCAACTCAAATGTTTAAGAAAGATTCTAGAGCGTGAGAAAAATAGCCGCTCTTGTCGACTAAAACCGAGTTTAAAACTGCAATTCTTGCGATCTAATTAAAAGTCATCTACATGAAAGGGCTCAACAGCAATGTGATTGTGATAGATTGACTTTTCCAAAGTTTAACAGGAGACATCTCTAGATGGCTCGGTCTGACTCAAGAAAATAGCTATTGATAACAATAGTATTAAAGCAACCAAGCAGATTTTTGCGGGTGCTGCATAGGTCCCAAAAAAATCGTAGCCAAGACTGAATATCGCCGGCCCAATTGCGCTGGCGAAAACATTCATAGAAGAGCTAAGGCCACTAATTTCACCTAGATGGGTAGTTCCGAAAAATCTTACAAAAGTTAGGTTGCCCAATAAGCTCCATAGTCCAGTGCTAACTCCAAAACCAGCAATCAGAGTCCCGTAGCCCCAGTTTTGATCCAGAGAAATGAAACCTATGGCGCCAAGGAACATTGCTGTCAACATTGTCATCAAGAAAGGTTTTAGGGAAATTTTGTCCGATATATAGCTAGCAATGAAATTTGTAGAGGTAGCACAAATAGCAGCGGGGAAAAAGTATCCAAAGGCTTCCGATGCATCTCTCCCTGCTTCACTAAAGATTGAGACTATGTGAAATACTAATGCTGTCCCAAAAAGAGCGCTCATGCTCAGGCTCAATGAGTAAATCCAGAAAACAGGACTATTTTTAGCTTCTTGTAGCGTCTTGTTAACGCCATAGAGAACTGTTTCCTCGCGGTCCCTAGAATCAATACCATCCATTTTCAACCCGCATGATTCAGGAGTATCTCGGACAAATAAAATCGACAACAAAAAAAATAATATTCCCGCCAGACCAGCCATAATCCAGAGAGTCTCTCTCCAACCCATCATAGCTATGGAACCTCCGATGAGCATCGGTGCAATAGAGAAGCCGAAAGTAACAAATAAATTCCTAATGCCAATCGCTAAACCTCTCTGTTTATCGAACCATAAGAGGAGAACATTTCGAGAGCAGTTGGTTAGAACGCCTTGGCCAAATAATCTTGCGCCGAAGTAGCCAATTGTAATTAATCCAAAGCTGACCACAGAAGGCGCTCCTAAAATAGAGTTTATTTTGTCTATAACACTCACAAAGATAATAGACAAAGACAGTAAGATGGAGGTAATGGGAATCATTACTCGTGCCCCCCATAGATCAAAATACTTTCCGGCAGTCGAGAGAAGGAATGATGCGCCAACGGTGCCAATTAAGTAAGCCAATGATATCTCGGTTCTTTGTAAACCTAAGGCTTCCATAAAATGGTCCGTAAAAACGGCCAGGCCGATTGTTTGTCCGGGAATACTGCAAAGACTTCCCAGTGTGCTTATGCCGAGCACCACCCAGCCATAGTAGAAAGGGAATCTATTTGGGTGGAATGGCCAGCTTGGAGAAATCACTAATTTTCCTTAAACAAACAAGTCCCCCATAGCGCTTCAAAGCTATGGCCGGGATTCTTTTTTGTAGTTATTATTTTTGGGCAGTTATGTTTTTGTAGCAGATACAAGAATTTTTTAATCAAGCGCGCCTGCCGACAGATTTGAAGAGCTGCTAGTGCGACCAGTAATTCTAAGGCAAGCAATCTAATTTTAAAATTCTTCTACATTATATGCTTTCTCAATAATCTCTCAAACGGCGTTACCAAAGAGTTAAGATTTTGTCACTCATTATAATAGAGGTTCTTTGCATTATTAATTTTCGTAGACTGTTTTAGTGACAGCCAATATATTGTATTAAATTACAGCCTCAGATTTTACCAACTGGGATCTTTAAATTTGTCTTTATGAGCAAATGAGCCATTAGACCTAAAGAAAGATTTTGCTGAATATTTATTTTAGAGAGAAAATTTCGCAAGATGCTATGTATTCTTTAAGTCTAGAGCAGATCCACAACAACCGCTACTTAGATGCCTTGCCGCCCTCTAGTGCAGGGATACTGCGACTTTTTGATTGGTCGCGATTGCCATGCTCGGTTAGCCTTTTTCGTTTTCGTAATCGGTGCAATTGCCAGTCGGGGAGCTTCACCCTTGTGTCGTAATCTTGATCCGGGTCAAGATCAGACATATCCTCAAGAACAGCTTGCTCAAGCCGGTTCAAGAGAGCTGTGAGGTTTAATCGCGATTTGAATAGCTTCACTTTGTGTTCCTTCCGCGAGGCCAGAAAAAGTTGTGGTCCGTCAGAAAGTTGGTACCAGCGGCCGGACTAAAAATTTAAATAAAATCAATAGTTTATATAATTTTTTGAAATATACATACCTACTATAAACCAATACCAGATTGTTTTTTAACTGATAAGACGCCTCCGATCAACAGTATACCCCCCATGGGACAAAACAGATTTGTTAATGTGTTCATACCTTGGCAGATACAAAAACAAATATCAACTAACTCTGTCATCAACGTCAGTTGCAGCAGTTTCTGACGGTCGGTTTTAAGTGGATTTCAATTTAGAGCGATCACGTCACCCGGGCATCTACGGGGCACAGCATACTTTACGCATTTATTTCGTAATCTACAGTTTTCCTCGCTGGCAGGTTGTTAAGTAATAGATAGAAACGCTTGATGCGATGGTTACCATACAGCAATTACTTTCATTCAATCAGAGTATGGCTGCCCACCTGGATATCCAGCTGTCTCAGAGTCTGTATTTGGATTTATCATTACAACTGAGCAATCTGAATCACTGGCGGCAATGTCTTCGATTTTCCTGAAGTCAGCCTCATTCGGTACGAAGGAGTTACCCATTAGGAGGATGTATCCACGATATCAAAAATCCTCACTGAAGGTAATTCGGTGCAAATCGATACCACCTCATCAAAGGTTCCATCCTCTTGCCTAAACTGAAGATATTTTTCGTAGTCCTCTTTAGAATCCCAAAGTTCGGTGATCACCCAGTTGTTTGGGTTTTCTAAATTATAAGTGAGGTCTATTGTCTGGAATCCAGCAAAAGTGCGAGTTACCTTAAAATTTTCCTTGGATGATGCTGTAAAGCCATCTCTCTCGCCATCTTTCAATGTGCCCTCGACTAAAACGCTAACTGTCATATCAGTTACTCCTCTTTAAATTAACTTGTTATTCCATTATGCGGAAATCTATGAAAAAAACCTAATAATTGGAAAGAAAGACGTCGAGAAACCAATCGCTATCGTCAGCTCTTCCCTCCATGGGATATCACATCTATGTTTATGAGTATGTATCCTGGCAGATACAGAAAAGTCTGAGTGATTTCCTTGAAATCCGCATAAATCCGAGTTTTTGATCCAGTTGGAGCTTTTTAAAAATTTCCGATACATGCTTTTTAGTAATATTCCAAATCAATAGTATGCATTTGAGTAATGCTTGCATAGACCCGATAATACTCATATAGAAATTAACTTACTTGTCCGAGGGGAACAAACATGGAAATAACAACTGGCGCAATGGTCTTTACGTGTGTATTGCTGACCGCAATCTTTTTATCCGAGTTTTGGCTAACGGACGAGTAGAAAATGATCAATTTTAAATGTAAGTGCTGTGACTGCTGCACATGCACATGCTGCTCTAAACAGATTTCTCAAACCCTCTAATCCCACCTATGGGATATTTTAAAGGGGCTCAAGGGCCCCTTCTTTTTTTGCAATATGAAAAGGGGTCGATTGGACACCGTCTATGTATGTTTCTCGCCCAGAGGTCATGGCAACCGGGTCTTAAAAGTGTTAGGCGAGAGCGAGTGCCACCATCGGTAGCATCAAGTTCTTACTCTAGAGAAATCATCAGAGCCGGGGCGTTTTTCCAGAAATGGGTTCCTTCGTCCTAATGAGCGTTCGCGGTGACGTGCTCGAAATCCGCACAAGCCCTCGTCAAAGACCCAGGCGGGGGCTTTTTTTATATTTAATTTTTCTTTAAACCTTCTTGCTTTGCCCGCTCTAACCTTTGTTCTAGTTCTAAGTCCTCCTGTTCGTACTTTTCACTCATACGGATAGCAAAGCTATGAAAATCCTCATCTATCGGCTTGCATTGGCCCTCCCACGAAGTGAGGGAGTTTGTTCCGCTTCTATCTGCTATTATTTTTAGGGTTTCCCTGTCTAGCCTCCATTCATCCATTTTGTAGTGCGTAATTTCTTGTGTTGCGGGCCTCCAAAACTTTTCCCAAGATTTGGTGGCGTCCGCATCATATTTATGATGCAAATCATGAATGATGTAATGCTGATAGGTGTCTGATTATTCAAGTTTGGACAGAGCAAATGCCATGCCTTTATCGCTGCTAGTGTCGTATATGCTTCGTGGACAGCTGGTTCGCGCAAATTCACTTCCAATGTCATACCAATTCCAGTGATCGCCACGTTCAGATATGGAGGGGCAAAAAACCGTTACAT
The DNA here is from genome assembly GCA_913044275.1 of uncultured Cellvibrionales bacterium. Classification (GTDB taxonomy): domain Bacteria; phylum Pseudomonadota; class Gammaproteobacteria; order Pseudomonadales; family Porticoccaceae; genus TMED48. The sequence goes on along the minus strand of CAJWMT010000078.1, from coordinate 891 downwards.
GGTTTTTGTTCAACGTGAGGTTTTGTTCTTTTTTTCCTGCTTCCTGATAGCTCTAAATTTGTCTGCAATAATTCGTCTGTCTTCCGCTTTTTGTGCGAGGCGTTTCCGTTTCTCTGCTTCACGTGCTTCAATCTTTTTCTCTTCTGCCAATGCCAGCCCAAAGGCCATCATAAAAAAAGAACGATAATTCCTACCGCATAAGCCAAAAATTTATCGTCATTTACATCGAGCTCAGACATTTTCTTATATTCCTGTTTTAAAGGCATTAGAATGAATTAACGCAGATTTAATGCAAAGCCTCTCAAACAAAAAAGGGGCCCTGATGGACCCCTTTCGTTTTTAAACTCGCCAGGTAATCTAGCAAAGATCTAACACCTCAATAAGTGCCAAACCAACGCAAACTAACCCAGCGAATAATATAGGTACTATAGACACTAGATCACCTCCTTATATTATCCGTTGAAAATCATCTTACGCAGTGAGAGGCAATTAAGTTTGAACGCATTACTATCTTGTTGTTAGCGATCAAGAGCTATCGTTAACAGTGTTATCCTGATCTGACTTGATAAGGGTTTGTTTTCAGGTTTTGTTATATTCATGTACAACCAATCCTGCCAATTAGACCAACCATCCCCTTTAGCAAGGAGATCTATGACAACCCAGAACTCCTTTTCAAGAGCTATGGTTGTTCTATTATCGAGAATAATGTTGCGTTGTTTTAAGTGGCTCAAGGATTGTCAACTTTGGGTATGTCAGCAGTTGTGGTATGAATATTAATCCCCAGTTGATTGTCAAACGTCTTGTCGAAGGAGTTAACCGGTATGGCACGATCCATAAGGATCTTTTGAGCAGCAGTCTGATGTTTATGTTGATCATCAAGGGCAACCTCAA
>CAJWMT010000077.1:0-12201 GCA_913044275.1 uncultured Cellvibrionales bacterium | reverse complement strand
CTATATAGCAGTATGGCGGATGATAGTACGTGGTTTGATACATGGCCGATGGTGCAGCATCTTCCCGAAGATGAACGTCCGCTTAAGTTAACATTCGGTGATGATACTGAAATGAGTCGGGATGAAAAGCAACAGTTCCTTGATGTGTATGACCGGTATGGGATTCCTCTAGAATGGAAGGTGGGTGACATTGGGATTATATGCAATTTTCGATTTGCCCATGGCCGTCCGGCGGTTCATTTGGAGGAGGGAGAGGAGAGACAATTGGGAGTTTTGATCGGAGACTCTTATGACCGAGTGGAGACCTATGACGATAAATGGTAACTCGAAATCTAGCCTTAGAAAGGACCCACAGTAATTTCAATTAACGGGATTTCTCAGTTATATTAGATAAGTTTAGACACGAGCTTGTAGATTTTTTAGGACCCAAAGGCGTCCTGATGCAAGCCGATATTGGGGAGAAATACAAGAAAGACTGGAGCGGCACCCCAGCAGTCATTCCTGAGCTTCTTTGTCGTCCGAAGAACACATCCGACCTTTCGAAAATAATCAAGGTTTGTCATTCTTACAATCAATCCATCGTGATTCAAGGTGGCATGACCGGACTTGCTGGTGGTGCGACTCCTCAGCATGGTGAGGTGGCCGTATCACTGGAAAGGATGAGCGGCGTTGAGGATATCGATGAAAGGAATATGACCATGGTAGCCTTGGCCGGAACTCCACTCCAAGCTTTGCAGGAGGCAGCACTCGAAAAAAACCTTTATTTGCCAATCGATTTGGGGGCCCGAGGGAGTTGCACAATCGGAGGTAATGTAGCCACAAATGCCGGTGGCACTGAGGTTATAAGATTTGGAATGACAAGATCGTCAGTGCTTGGTTTGGAGGCCGTCCTCTCCGACGGGACCGTAGTGTCAGCTATGAATAGGATGATTAAAAATAACTCCGGTTACGACTTGAAGCACCTATTTATTGGTACTGAAGGCACTTTGGGAGTGGTTTCCAGAGTCGTTCTGCAGTTACAACCTCGTCCCATCAGCACGCATACTGCTCTTTGCGCCCTCGAGGACTATGGATCCGTAATATCGGTGCTTAATAATCTTAAGCTTCGTTTGGGCGGCGGATTAACGGGATTTGAGCTAATGTGGGCCAACTATTTTGATGGGGTCATCAAGATGATTCCACATCTAAAAAATCCATTTTTGAAAGAGCATCCGTTTTATCTGTTGCTGGAATACAAAGATAATGACGCAGTTTTGGGTGCCGAGCGTTTTGAAGACGCATTGCTCTCCAATTTAGAAAATAAGCTTTTTACAGATGCGTTAATTGCTCAGTCAAACCAAGATGCGCTTGGATTTTGGGAGATTCGAGATGCGGTCAGTGAAGCGCTCCCTCTTCTTGGGCCAATTTCTAATCAAGATGTAAGTCTACCGATTGGATTAATAGGTGATTTTGCCGAAACTGCTGAAGTCAGATTAAAGGAAAAGTATTCCGACTTTAAGATTATGTATTTCGGACACATTGGCGACAACAATTTACATGCATTTGCTTATACGGGACGCGCTGCGGATGTCAAACCGATCAACCACGATATTATGCATATGATCGGAGAGTTCGGGGGCGCCATAACTGCCGAGCATGGAGTGGGGATCCTCAAAAGAAAATATTTATCTCTGTCTCGGACTGATAATGAAATTCACTTAATGAGAACACTCAAAGAAGCTATGGATCCGAAAGGGATATTGAATCCGGGCCGCGTATTTTAAATAATTCATTTATCCTAAGGCTCGACTTTTTATGCGGCGCCTCGATGTTTTGTCGGCGAACTCCTACTAAATGCCGTCAAGATCGATTGAATGGCTGCAACTAAAGTATCATCGGCTATAGCAACAGCACAGTGCATTTGGCCGTTGACGGCTAATTCAATGCATGCTTGGGCTTTTGCGTCTGACCCGCTCGAAGTAGCGTGTTCATCAAATTGTGTTATTTCAGTGTGATATCCAAAAGTTCGATTTAATCCTTCTATCAACGCTTCTAGAGGGCCTGCACCGCAGCATTTCATTGCGATGCCGTTAATCACAAACTCTGCCTCAACCTGTTTGTCACTATGCTTTAGATTGTAGTCAGTGAGTCGCCATTCTTCATCAACTCTGATGAAATGTTTTTCAAACAACATATATATACTTGATGGTGATATTTCCTGTCCTGTTTCTTCTACGGCATTTTGGATGATTTCAGCGAGACGAATATGCATCCATTTAGGTAGTTCGATTCCAAAATCCCGTTCAAGAACCAAAGCGACTCCCCCTTTGCCACTTTGACTGTTAATCCTAACCACAGCGTCATAACGTCGATTGATGTCCCGCGGATCGATCGGCAGATACGCAACATTCCATATTTTTTGATTGTTTTCTTTATGATATTGCATTGATTTTCTGATGGCATCTTGGTGGCTTCCTGAGAATGCGGTGTAAACTAAGTCGCCTGCCCAGGGATGTCTTGGAGCAATTTTTAACCCGGTGCAATCTTCGACTACCTCTATAATCTTCACTATATTCGACAAATCTAAACAGGGGTCTATACCTTGCGAGTATAAATTCATTGCCATAGTCACGATGTCCATATTACCGGTTCTCTCCCCATTTCCGAGAAGCGTTCCTTCAATACGATCAGCGCCTGCGAGTATGCCAAGCTCTGCAGCTGCCACGGCACAGCCACGATCATTATGTGTGTGAAGACTGATAGTTATCTGGTCCCTCTTTGCAAGATTTCTGCAAAAGTATTCGACTTGGTCTGCAAAAACATTTGGCGTTGACATTTCTACTGTCGCAGGCAGATTAATTATAACCTTGCGACGCGTTTCCGGTTTCCATTCGCTGACGACGGAGTCACAAACAGCTACAGCATGATCAAGATCAGTGCCCGTGAAACTTTCCGGTGAATATTGAAAGATCCACTCAGTATGCGGGAACTTCATTGAAGCTTCTCTTACCCACTTTGCACCTGTTTTTGCGATATCTAATATACCGCTTTTAGAAATCCTGAAAACTTGTTCCCGTTGGACATTTGATGTTGAGTTATATAGATGGACGATTGCGCGTTTTACTCCCTTGAGGGAATCATAAGTCCTGTCTATCAAGTCTTTTCTCGCTTGAGTAAGGACCTGCACAGTTACATCGTCCGGGATCAATCTTTCATCAATTAATTTTCGGGTAAAGTCAAAATCGGGCTTAGAGGCGGATGGAAATCCTATTTCGATTTCTTTAAAACCAAGCTTTACAAGGAGCTCAAACATCTTGGTCTTCTGATCCACATTCATAGGATTTACGAGTGCCTGATTACCATCTCGCAAGTCAACACTGCACCAATAAGGTGCTTTTGTTATCAAACGGTTTGGCCAGTTCCTGTCTTTAAGACCAACCGGCGTAAATTGGATGTATTTTTGATGGTCAAACATTCTAGAACCCTCATTTCCTGTTTCTCAGCTAGATGATTAATTTACGTATACCAAGAAGACGTCTAACGAGCTTCATTATAGATCATAATGTAAGCAATTTTTGATTTATTATTTAATATTACTTTTATAATTAACAATTTTATTATATAATAATATTAAATAAAGCAATTATATTTTTAAAAATGGAAAAACATATACTTGATAGATTAGACATTCGAATTCTCAATGAGCTACAAAAGGATGGCGGACTAACGAATCAAGAGTTAGCAGATCGAGTTGGACTTACTCCTGCACCATGCTTACGCCGTGTCAGATCTCTCAGAAAAACTGGCATCATCCGCGATACAACGGTAAGGCTCAATAACAGAGCGATCAATCTAAATCTTATGGCCATTGTCCATGTGCGGATGGATCAACATACTAGCGAGCGATTCGAAGAATTCGAGCAATCGATAAAGAATTGCAGTGAGATTTTGGAATGCTATCTAATTACAGGTCACGACGCAGATTATCAGCTGAAGGTGGTAATTCCCGATATGGACCACTACCACGACTTTTTACTCGGGAAAATAACTAGAATTCCGGGAGTGAGCGGAGTTACATCCGCGTTTGTGATGCGCAGAGTAGTTGAGACAACAAGATTGCCCCTCAGGTATCTCGAGCAGATTAATGAACCGCATAGTTGAGGGCACTAGTGGTGATGAAAATTTCTATTATTTTTAAATAATTACATTTACAAAGAGAGGCTCATTGCGGACAGGTATGCCGCTTTGCAGTGCTGTCAACTCTTCAACCATCGCCTCTATTTTTTTATTAATTAGCTTGGTTGCGTTGTCGGCGGTTTGATTTGGCCTATCTCCTTCAGAAATCTCAGAGTCAAGTGGGCTAACATGCATACGAGCGGCCAATTTTTCTTCCGCGATGCTTTGTTGAACTTTGGCCTCAAATAGCTGCTGAGCCAACAAGTCAGCTTTTAATCTAGCTGCCTCATATCGTTCGCGAGCTATCATGCTATCGGTCTGCTCTATTACTCGAACGTTTTCTCGCGGAAATTCACTGGCATTGCTACTTTGCCTGGGCAATCGTCCCCTCGGGCGAACACCCTGATCGGCTGATGGAATCCTACTCAAATTGCGCGAAACTTCGGCCATAAAACTTACCTAAAATATCCCTGAACGGCTTCATACTACCATCTAGGCGATGTCAAGTCATCTTTGCTTGTATTCAGAGTCCATTAGTTTAAGAAACATTCATCAATGCTGGTTTTATGGCAATTCAATCGAACAATTGACTTCTTTTAAACGGATTCGACGGTATGACGTGGTCATATTTGTCAGAAACAAGTACTTGTAAGTTAGATAAATGTCTGGGATTATTTACTCTGAGATTTTCGAGAATGTTGCAGTGAAATCATTTTTTAAATATTGTTGCTTAGTTTTGGCACTCCTCACAAGCATTGCTGTCGCCGACAAGCTTGAACTGACATGCGATGATCGAAATCTGATTGTCGATTCTGAGACCGGCTTCTTGGAAATCGAAGCGCCCAATAATACACTCTTAACGCCTGATAAGACGTTTCGTGGTGTATCTTATGAAAAGCAGGATGACATCATTAAGTTCCGCATCATAACTGAATTCTACACAGAAGGTTGGGCAATTGATGAGGCGAGTCTTATGGCCTTTAGCAGGCTTGATTTTATTCAAGACGACGGATTGGATCCAATAAAAAAACGTTATGCTTGTGTTGAAACACCGGATGCACCGGTGCCAGAAAAACTTCCAAGGCAAAAAGTCGGGAAAAGGCCGAGGAAGCGAGGATTTTGACGAGTTAAAGAACGCTCATGTTTGCTCAAACCTTAAAGACCACCCTTGACAGTACGCTAGAATGAGTCCTCGCCATTTTTTCTCATTGGTATTCTCATTTTATATGGTGGTGAAAGGATATAAGAATTAAAAGATTCCCATTTCAAGGCCCATAGCCATACTTAAACCAAGATCTTCGCAGGCCTTCAGATCTTTTGAATCGAGATCTCCTCGACAGATAAGCGGATCACCCACCTCCCTGAGCGGGTATCCCTTTGCTATTCTTCTAATATCTCGTACTGCGCCGGTGCCATCATTGCTAGAGCTGATAAAAATCAGGTATGGCAAATTGAGTTTGTATGGTTCCGATGGATAAAATGTTCTATCAAAAAAATCCTTTAACATGCCACTCATAGTCCCAAAATTTTCTGGAGTGCCAAAAATTAGTCCATTTGCCCATAGTAAATCGCTCAAATGTGCTTCACTAGGATGAAGAAATCTGGTTATCACGGTCGGTTCTCGCTTACAGCCGGTCAAAACTGCTTCAGCCATCAATTGGGTTCGACCACTCTGACTATGCGATATAATAAGCAGATGCTTTTCCAATGCATTTTGGCTTACTATCATTAAGAGAGTTTCCTTTCGTCATAAGTGCACCTAATTCAAATCATGTTTAAGCACACTTCAAATGTCAAAAATGGTGTTGAGGCCCACAAAAGATTGTCAAATAAACGGACGCACATTATGATCAACGCCGTTAGCATAGCTACTTTTAGTTTATTATTCCTCTCGAGGGTACATATCACAAAGCCACTAGTTTGCTGGGGCCCTAGATAAACTGCGATTGCATGGCAAAACCATCATACAATTCAATTTCTACTTACATCAGACTCCTAGGTTACGTATCCCGATATTGGGTAGTTTTCATTTTTAGTCTTTTAGGTCTAGTAATGCACTCTCTAGCAGAAGTCGCGTTTGTGGATCTTCTCGGATTTATAACCGATTCAGTTTCGCACTTAACAGCTGAGGATGGAGAGATTAAAACTATTCAGCCCGCCGGCATAACTTCAAACGTGGCTCAATATTTCTTTGGTGAAAATTCGGTTAGCGAAGCTTGGATAATTATTCCATTATTTCTGATGATCATCAGTGTACTTCGGGGCCTTGGATATTTTATCGGTACCTATGGACTTGCCTATGTGGCCAATTACCTAGTCCATGAGCTTCGGACAGATATTTTCAACAAATACCTTTTGTTACCCTTTCGATTTTTTGATCGTTCGATGACAGGTCATTTGGTCTCAGTAATTACATACAACGTCCAACAAGTAACGGAGGCAGGAACCAAAGCCATCAAAATTATGTTACAACAGGGTAGTCTGGTAATTGGCCTTCTGGCTTACCTATTTTATGTCAATTGGAAATTGACACTATTCTTTTTGGGTGTTATGCCTCTAATAGCCTTATTTGTTAACTTTGTGAGTCGACGATTCAGAAAGATTAGCAAAAATATTCAGTCTGCAATGGGTGATGTAACGCATGTCACTCAAGAGGCGGTAAATGGCTATAGTGAAGTTAGAATGTATGGCGGAGTAGAGGTTGAGAAGGATCGGATAAACCGAGCCAGCCATAGCAATCGCAGACAAAATATGAAAATGGCTTTGACCGAGGGGCTTAGCAACCCACTGGTGATGCTATTGGTGTCACTCGCTTTTGCCGCGATTACCAGTTTCATGCTAAATCCTGTCTTTCTTTCAACAATGACTACGGGAAGTTTTATTACCTTTTTAGTCGCGTCCGGTATGCTTATAAAGCCAATTAGGCAATTAACAGAGATCAACAGTTCAATCCAGCGGGGGATAGCGGCGGCCGAGTCAATTTTTGAGATTATCGATTCTGAAGAGGAGAAAAATAAGGGCACATACAAGGTAAGTCGAGCACAAGGAAAGTTCGAATTTAAGGACGTTTGTTTCTCTTATCCTGACACCACTAGACAAGTTATTAATAAACTCAGTTTTACAGCGAATGCAGGCGAGACTATCGCGCTGGTTGGTTCTTCAGGAAGTGGGAAAACATCTCTTGTAAGTCTCATTCCTAGGTTTTATCAATTAAAAAGCGGTAGTATTTTACTTGACGACATTGATATACATGACTTTGAACTCTCAAACCTCCGCAAACAAGTTGCGTTAGTAAGTCAAAATGTAACTCTATTCAATGACACTATTTTCAACAATATAGCATACGGAGAGCTCTCAGACTCTACTCTGGAACAAGTAAAAAAAGCTGCCGAAATTGCTAATGCAGATGAATTTATCAAGGAATTACCAGGTGCTTATAGTACCGAGATAGGAGATGATGGAATCATGCTTTCCGGTGGTCAACGTCAGAGATTAGCGATAGCGAGAGCAGTTCTGAAAGACGCGCCGATTCTCATTCTTGATGAGGCAACCTCCTCATTGGATACTGACTCAGAGCGTCACATTCAATCAGCTATTGAAAGATTGATGGAAAATCGTACCACTTTTGTGATTGCGCACAGACTTAGCACGGTGGAAAAAGCAGATACTATTTTAGTTATTGAAAACGGACATGTTGTTGAGAGAGGCAGTCACGGAGAGCTGCTTAATCAAGCTGGTAGATATGCCAATTTATACTCAAATCAATTCAACGCTTCAGAGAGTGCTTAGCTTTGTCGTTAGAAAACGTCTTTACTTCCGCATGGTATCAGTCGAGTTGGTGGTTGAAACTGATGTGGCCGTTGTCACTTCTATACCGTTTTGTAATTCCAATCCGACGCCAGTATCTGAATTTACTTCACAAAGATATTAGATATCGCTGTCCCGTTGTGGTAGTTGGTAATCTAAATATTGGGGGTACAGGAAAAACTCCTTTGGTAATGGGTCTTGCCTCCGAATTATTCCAGCGTGGCTTTAATCCGGGTATCGTTAGTCGTGGCTATGGAGGTCGCTCAAAGCGATATCCCCTAAGTGTGACGAGCGACACCTCTCACGAACACTGTGGAGATGAGCCTCTATTGATAGCAAGAAGCACTAGCTGTCCCGTCGTGGTTGACCCTGATCGATCAGAAGCAGTTAAATATTTGCTCAAGAATTTCAATTGCGATGTCGTGTTGAGTGATGATGGGCTACAGCACTACGGAATGCCCAGAGATATTGAGATAGTTGTCATAGATGGGGTCCGAGGTTTTGGGAATCGCTGTTGTTTGCCAACTGGACCGCTCCGTGAGCCTGAGACACGACTAGCGGAAGTTGACTTTGTTGTGACTAACGTTACTCAGGGTGATGTCTTCGAAACAAGTTTTAAGAAGTTGGACAAATTTTCCTTGGCTCCTAAAAGTTTCCGGAATCTTTCCACTGGAGAGACGAAAAAAATTGGAGAATTGAGTAATATCAAAAAAGTTCATGCAGTTGCTGCCATTGGAGCGCCTGAACGCTTTGAAGCAACATTAACTTCGCTTGGATTTGAAGTGGTACTGCATGCGTTTGAGGATCATCGAGTTCTTGGGCCAGAAGAATTATCATTCGAAGATGATTTAGAGATCATCGTTACTTCTAAAGATGCGATCAAACTTCCGCCGATGAAAAACAGAAAGATATGGGTGTTAGACGTGGTCACAGAAATTAAAACAGACTTGGTAGATCGTCTGGAAGCTAAGTTAATCTCTGCAAATCAAAATCTTGAACTACACTCGAGTGAATCATGAAATTTACAATTGTTATACCTGCTCGATTCCACTCCGAAAGGATGCCTGCAAAACCTTTAACAGACATTCATGGAAAAACTATGCTTCAGCATGTTTGGGAGAGGGCTCTTTTAACTAGAGCTGAAAATATAATCATAGCCACAGATCATAAAGAGATCGAAAGAGTCGCGAGAGGCTTTGGAGCTGAAGTCTGCATGACAAGATCAGACCATGAGTCCGGAACTGATCGATTACAAGAGGTAACCTCTATTTTCGGTTATGATGAGTCGCGAGTAATTGTAAACGTTCAAGGTGATGAGCCGCTAATTCCGGTTACTGCCATTGAGCAAGTAGCCGAGATTCTGCTGCGAAACGAGGAAATTAACGTGGCAACACTCAGCACACCAATTAATGATTCCAGAGACCTCCTAGATCCACACACTGTTAAGGTAGTAAAAAATAAGGACCAGTTTGCATTATTATTTAGCCGGGCACCTATTCCTTGGCCGAGATCTGATTTTGGCAAAGATGTTAAAGAATGGACCGAGCCAAAATTCGCATCGCGGCATATCGGACTCTATGCATACAGAGTCAAGATTTTAAATGATTTTGTACAATGGCCCTTGTCGTCGATCGAGAGGTTGGAGCGGTTAGAGCAGTTACGTTTCCTTTTCAACGGGGTCAAAATAATGGTGCATGAGGCAAAAGAGTTTGTACCCGAGGGCGTGGATACTCCAAATGATCTAGAACGCGTGAAAAATATTTTAGCAAATAACCATTGCTAATTTGTTTTTCAACTAGGTTTATAATCGAATAGGGAATTTTCAGCGTGATAAATCAAAGAGCAAGGGTGTCCGTTTTGTTTGTCTGTCTCGGCAATATCTGTCGCTCACCGACCGCTCAAGGTATTTTTCAGGAACTTGTGAATGCGGAAGATTTGAGCAATTTAATTTACATAGATTCTGCGGGAACGGGGGATTGGCATGTAGGAAAAAATCCCGATAGTCGGAGCTGTCAAGCGGCCCTAGATCACGGTATCGATATAAGTTCATTGCAGGCACGATTGATTCAAAAAGAAGATTTCGAACGTTTCGATTATATACTCGTGATGGATAAAAAAAATTTAAAGGAGGTTTCCAAAATGAAGCCACCCAATTATCCCGGGCATTTAGAATTATTCTTATCTTTTAGCCTGAACCCTTCAGTACAGGAAGTACCCGACCCTTATTTCAGCGGGGCTGACGGCTTTGATTTGGTTATCGATTTAGTCATGAACGCTTCAAAAGGTCTCCTGAAACATATTAAGAAACAATTGCTGTGAAACCCGTAATTCATAAAGCCCATAGCTTAAAAAATCTAAATAGCTTATCACTGGACTGCCTAGCAGAGTATTTTTGCACGGTCTCTACGATTGAGAATTTGATGTGTGCGCTAGATTTCGCTGCAAGCAAAAACTTAACCATCACAATACTCGGAGAGGGGACAAATGTCTTATTGAATAAAAGACTCCCTGGGCTTGTGTTGAAAATTGATATCAGAGGAAAAAAATTTAAGATTGAAGGAGAATTTATATCATTAGAAGTTGGCGCTGGTGAATCCTGGTCTCATTTGGTTGATTGGGCTTTAAATGAAAATTGGTATGGACTAGAAAATCTCTCTTTAATACCTGGAAATGTTGGTGCTGCACCAATCCAAAACATCGGAGCATTCGGGGTCGAATTATCCGAACGACTTACATCTGTCAGGGCAATGTCTCGGGAAACCGGAGAGGTTTTAGAACTTGATTCTATGGCGTGTAAGTTTGGCTACCGCTACAGTATTTTCAAGGGCAGTAGCCCAGAAAAATTTATTATTACCGGCGTTAATCTTAGACTCAACGCAATACCGACAATTAACTATTCTTATCCCTCTTTAAAAAAAGAGCTGGAGAGAGAATTAGGCGTTCTGAGCGATTCTAAGCTTTCTCCCAAAGTAATAAGTTCTGCTGTAAAAAAAATACGGATAAAAAATCTCCCAAACCCAATATCTTTGCCCAATGTGGGCAGTTTCTTTAAAAACCCAATAATTGAGAGAAGGGATCTAAATGACTTGTTAGATCGCTACCCGGAGTTACCTTACTTTCCGGTTTCTAATGATCTCGTGAAAATTCCAGCTGCTTGGATGATCGAATATTGTGGCTTTCGGGGCTACAAATACAAAAATGTTGGTGTCCATAACTCACATGCATTGGTGCTCGTAAATTATGGCTCAGGGTCTTTTTGCGCAATCATGGAATTGGCAAACCTAATTAAAGATGCTGTTGAACAATGTTTCTCATTAACACTATTAATAGAACCGAAATTGTATGGGACAGATTAGACCAACCGTTAAATTATTGCCGCTGGCTTCAGAACGCAACGCGGCGTTAATATATTGGAAAAATTGGCTCTCAAGCGAAACTGCAGATCAGTTGCTCGAATTAGCTATTAACCAGATTCCTTGGCGAAAAGATTTCATCAAGATGTTTGGAAAAACCATTCAAATTCCTAGATTACAAAATTGGTTTTCGGAGTCGGGGCAAAGCTATACATACTCTAGGTTGGTTTTGCCCGGGCTAAACTATCCGGAATGGATGAATAACTTGAGTCAAGATGTAAAAATAACCACACAAAATGATTTCAATGGTATTCTCATTAATTATTATAGGTCGGGTTCAGACAGCATGGATTGGCATGCAGATGACGAGGCATCACTGGGACGAGAACCTGCTGTGGCGTCAGTTTCTCTCGGCGCCGAGCGAATTTTTCAGTTGCGACATAAAAACACTAAGGACAGAATTAACGTGCCGTTACATCACGGTTCTCTCTTGCTTATGTGTCGCGGTATGCAGGAATATTGGCAACATAGGATTGCTAAAGTTACAGACCTAACTCAACCTAGAATCAGTTTTACTTTTCGGAAGTTGATTAACTGATTAACTAATATAGTGCAAACATTATAAATCGAGCGTTTATCATAAACAGATGGTCAATTTGGATATAGCCTAGCGAGAATAGCCGTTAATGCATTTTCAACTCTCAAGATTCTGGGTCCTAGAGTTACGGACAGAAAACCATGCTCCTCAAATTTTTCTATCTCGTATGGGGTAAACCCGCCCTCAGGACCTACGGCTATAAGACTCTCTGCGCTTAAATCAATTGGACAACTAACAGATCCACTCGGATGAGCCACAAAATTGAACTCTGGGCAAACAATATCGCCA
>CAJWMT010000076.1:0-12279 GCA_913044275.1 uncultured Cellvibrionales bacterium | reverse complement strand
CGATGGTCATAGACAGGTATCTACGCTGCCAAGTATTTACCTCAGTGAATTTTTCGATTCTGGCACGTGGCACCGGTTGACAGCAGGAGGATGGGATGAGATTGCCGAGCGCTTCATAGCAGAATATCCGGTGTTGTTCGATGCTAGTAGACCTGATGCTGTACCTACAACAGGATTTAAAGCGATTGCCAATCTTGGCCGCAAAGAGGGTATGACACAAGTAGGTGTAAACGCAGATGAGATTTTATCAGTGAATGAAAATGTTTTTCGTCGAGAGCTAGAATCTCTGATGGCGCAATTCCAGCATCTAGATGCCTTAAGTTTCTTTCAGTTATTGCATCTTGCTTATGAAAAAGCGCTTAATAATTTACATGATAAAAGCGCGATTTTTTATCATATCCACAATCCGGATACTAACGCAAAGTTAAATTTCTCTCGTCTAGCACCAGAAGCATTATGGTTGGTAATGGTGCGCGAACCCACGCAAAGTTGCGAATCGTGGGTGAAAAATGACTTTTTTAATGCAGATTACGACGCTGTTGTTGCAGCAATAGTGTCGATGCTCCTGCAGATAGATGACCCGGTTTTGGCTGATCGAAAAGCTGTTGGAATTCGCCTTGAAGATCTAAAAAATTATCCCGAGCAGACGCTTAGATCGATGTGTGAGTGGATGGAAATTGAAGAGGAGCCGAGTCTTTATTTTATGTCAGCACAAAAAAAGAAATGGTGGGGAGATGAATCCAGTCCAGACATTCGTGAAGCGAATAAGAAACCATTTCAAAAAGCATCAATAGAGAGGGAGAACGGGTATATTTTTAGTGAAAAGGATCGATATATCCTCCAAACGCTATTTTACCCTTTTCGAGTTCGATTTGGTTATGCCGAGGGGAATTCATCTGAGTTCCAAGATGATCTGGAGAAAATCAGGCCAAGCTTGGATCAGCTGTTCGATTTTGAGCTAAAACTGGCGAAAAAAACAAAAATAGCTCCAAAACAACTCATGAATTCAATGTCTTTTAAATATTTTAGAGCTTGCTTAATTGAGCGCTGGCAGACACTTGAAAGATACCAAACATATCCAAATATGTTGAAACAACTGATCATTATCAGCTGATTTATTGTTTTCTTGCCTGCCACTCCCTGATGGCTGCAAAAGAAATTTTCGCGTCGGCAATCAGAAGGGCCCCGGTTGCGTTAATGCTATAAATTTACTTTGCTGCTGATTGGAAATTATTCGACTTTCTTGAGCGAATAGATTCCAAGTAAATCGATTTTCAAGCCACTGATCTCAATATGTAACTTTAGGTATGATTCTCCTGAGAAGCACAATGAGGTCGTTACTTCCGTAGAGTCAGCTGTTAGAATCTAAGCAGCACTGTTTCCATAATCTTGCCATTAGCTTGTTATAAGAGGCTAGGCATTCAAAAGGAAATTTAGCCCGCTTAAAAACGGTATTTTCTAAATAAAAAATGGACAGATTAAGGTGGCGAAACTTCGGGGGAAAAAAATAAATGGTCAAGTGATTTGGATTACAGGTCTCTCTGGCTCTGGGAAGACGACCTTAGCTAAAGAATTATTGTGCGGACTAAAACGAAATAACCGCAACGCTAAATCAATTCTTCTTGATGGCGACGATTTACGCATTATTTTGGACCGAAGAGACCGGAAATCCATTGACTATAGTCTGGATAGCCGACTCGAACTCTCCATGAGATATTGTAAGCTTTGCAAATATTTATCAGAGCAAGATTTTACAGTTATCGTTGCGACTATTTCGATGTTTCGGCAAGTTTACGAGTGGAATCGGAAAAATTTGCCGCGGTACTATGAAATTTATTTAAAAACACCTATCGAAGAACTAAAACGCCGAAATAATAAAAGCATATACAGCGACTTTGAAGAGGGTTTGCTTAGTAATGTTGCTGGTTTAGACTTGCCGATAGATGAACCAAATGAAGCACACATGGTTTTAAATTTTCGAGAGGGGCAATCGACGAGGTTGCTGGCAGAGAAATTATTGATTGAAATAGCTGATGCAGATTACTCTGACGTCTGAAATAGGTTAGAGGGACGCCAATTAAATATGATAGTGCTGCTTCTGACCAATAAAAACAGCAAAAACGTGAAACTAACAAATCGATGAGCTAAAAGTCGTTGCTGTTCTATATTAAATTAAAAACAACTGGTATTGATCCCTGATTCAGCACTTTAAGCTCAGTGAAAAATCACTTATGCTAAATTTAAAAATAAAAGGACCGGTGATAGTTTAATATCGAGTTCGCGGAATAGAAGCGATGTCATCAAGATTCGTCAGCAAAGCTGGAACACTTAGGGGATTGAAGGGCATACTGAAAGGTGCAAGCATCCCTGAGATGGTCTGTTTTCGATTAGATGATTGGCGATCTGATCCGAAAAAGTGTCGTCAAATGGCCTGCGCCCAATTTGGGTTACAACCTTTGGCCGTGCGTTCTAGTTGTTCCCGAGAGGACACGAAAGAACATTCTAATGCAGGTGCTTTCGCTACATTATTGAACGTATTGCCTGACGGCATGGAAGAGGCGATAAATCAAGTGTTTGCGTCCTATGGAACTCCGAGCGCCAATGATGAGGTGCTTATTCAACCCATGTTAGAGAAGGTCGTGCAATCAGGGGTCGCATTTTCGCATGATCCTAGCAGCGGAAGTCCATATAGAATAATTAGTTGGGCGGATGGTCCCGATACAACTATAGTAACCTCAGGAAAAAGTGAACAAACCTTCCAAATTGCGGCGAGTGCTGTATCAAACCATGATTCAAACTTGTCCCCTGTTCTAGAATTACTTGAAGAACTACTTTTGCTGTTCGGTAATTTGCCTCTCGATATAGAATTCGCGACCACTATAAAAAATAGCTTGCGCGAACTTTGGCTTTTGCAAGTTCGACCACTGTTTTTAAGTAATGACGTAGAGAAAAGCTCTATACAGCTGGCTCGGCTGGAACAAGTTAAGAAAAAAGTCAACCGGAATATGAGGCCACATCCTTTTTTGTTAGGCTCATCCACAGTTTATGGCGTCATGCCGGATTGGAATCCTGCTGAGATAATTGGTATCAAGCCAAAACCGCTTGCACTGTCTCTATATCGAGAGCTAATTACCGATTCTGTCTGGGCATACCAGCGTCATAACTATGGGTATAGAAATCTGCGCAGTTTTATGCTGATGCCAAATTTTTTTGGTTGCCCATATATTGATGTTCGAGTGTCATTTAATTCATTCATTCCAGCCGCATTGGATGAAGATATCGGAGCAAGATTGGTAGACTACTATCTTGATAGGTTAGTTGCAGAACCAAAACTACATGACAAAGTTGAATTCGAGATTGTGTGGTCATGCTACACTTTCGACCTTCGAAAAAATCTCCAGACCCTTTATAACAAGGGATTTTCAGATCGGGATCAAAATGTAATTGCCGAGTGCTTGCGACAGATCACCAATTCAGTGTTCAATGCAAAAAATAGCTTGTGGCTAAAGGATCTCAAGAGGATCTCGATTCTTAATGAAAGGCGTAAATCAATACTGGGGTCTAATCTGGGTCCAGTGGAGCAGATATATTGGCTTATTGAGGACGCGAAGCGTTATGGCAGCTTACCTTTTGCCGGCGTGGCGAGAGCGGGCTTTATGGCTGTTCAAATCCTAAGATCCCTTGAAACAATAGGTGTATTCTCTGACATGGATTATGAGCACTTCATGTCTAGTATATCTTCAGTGAGCAGCAGAATGGGGATTGATCAAAAGAGGATGTCAAAGCCTAGTTTCTTGAAAGAATATGGCCACCTGCGGCCAGGTACCTATGATATCCTATCACCTCGGTATGATGAAACTCCAGATAGATATTTTGACTGGGAAAAAGATTATTCTGAGATTGGTTACAGGAAAGATTTTTCGGCCAATCGTCATCAACTAAATGAAATTGGAACTCTCCTGCAATCTAACAGGCTAGAAATCAAAGCCGATGCTCTCCTAAAATCTCTGAAATCGGCGATCGAACAAAGGGAATGGGCAAAATTTGAATTTACTCGTAATTTGTCTGACGCTCTTCTCATCATCAAGAGGATCGGCGATAAATATGGTATCGATGCTAATGATCTTGCTTTTTGCAACTATCAAATATTTAAAGAATTGCAAGTTTCAGAGCAGCCGATCAAATGCCTCTTGAACAAGAGTATAGAAGATGGGAAAAGACGTTATTCCGATACTCTTAAGCTTTCTCTGCCCTCTTTGATAACTAATGAACGCGATATTTTCGAGTTTAAATGGCCGGAGATGATGCCTACTTTTATCACTAGGAAGAGGGTAATTGGAAGAGTTGTTTGTCTTGGCTCTGAAGAGCCAATCGAAGGGGCTATCGTGTGTATACCCAACGCCGATCCGGGGTTTGATTGGCTGTTCACCCAGTCCATCATCGCATTGATTACTGAATGGGGCGGAGCCAATTCGCATATGGCAATTAGAGCCGGTGAGCAGAATTTGCCTGCTGTAATTGGCGCAGGAGAGTTGCTATACCGTCGTTGGTCAAGTGCTAAACTATTGCAGATTGAGTGCGCCGAACATCGCGTCGAAATATTGAAATGAAGTTGGTGGCTGTGAGTCAGAGAGTAGACGTTTGGGCTCAGAGAAATGAGTCGCGTGATGCACTGGATCAAAAGATGAATGAATTTTTGCAAAAATGTGGTTTTGCCGCCGTGCCGGTGCCTAACACTGCAAATAGTGACCATTTGATATCTTTCTTAAAACTTCTCTCGCCCACAGGGATCGTTTTGTCTGGTGGGAATGAAATCGGAGAGGTGTCTATCAGGGATTCTACGGAAAGGGTATTACTTGATTATGCCGAGTATAAGCAACTTCCGGTTCTCGGTGTCTGTCGGGGCATGCAATTTATGGGTTACAGGGATGGCATGAAATTGGCTGCGGTAGAAGGACATGTCTCCACTAGACATAAGTTATTTGGTGAAATAAATCATGAGGTAAATAGTTATCACAGATTTTCTCTCCTAGAATGTCCTAAAAGTTTTCTTGTTACAGCTGAAAGCGAGGATAA
Organism: uncultured Cellvibrionales bacterium; assembly: GCA_913044275.1. Classification (GTDB taxonomy): domain Bacteria; phylum Pseudomonadota; class Gammaproteobacteria; order Pseudomonadales; family Porticoccaceae; genus TMED48. The sequence goes on along the minus strand of CAJWMT010000076.1, from coordinate 7,203 downwards.
AAAAATTGAGGGAATTCGCCACCAATACTTGGATTGGGAGGGTTGGATGTGGCATCCAGAAAGGGAGAAAGGCTTTAATTCAAATGACATCCAAAGATTAAAGTCTTTATTCGAAGAGTGATTGTCGATGTTAGCATTGGTCTGAAAGTCGCTTATTTTTTGAGTGAACAGGTTTTCTGGAATCATTATCTTATTTGCGTTTTGAGCTTTTTAAGTCACATTGCAAATGACGAAATCAAAGCACGCTTTTTCTGAGACTGGAGCTCTAATTTTAAAGAGCTGATTTAAAAGACTCATAATCGAACGATGGAGGTAACCTACTTTTGAGAGCCATAATCTTGGCTGCTGGTCGGGGTAAGAGGATGAAAAGCTCTACGAGAACGATGCCGAAGTGCTTGCTGGAGGTAAGAGGAAAAAGACTCTTAGATTGGCAATTGTCGGCGCTGAGAGGAGCCGGAATAGATGATGTAGCAATTGTGACCGGCTATCGACGAGAAATGCTTTCGGGCTGCGGTCTCTTCGAGTTTCATAATCCACTTTGGAAGACGACCGATATGGTGGCCTCTTTGTTCTGCGCTGGTGATTGGTTGGCTGAAAGCCCCTGCATAATTAGCTATTCAGACATTTTTTATGATGTTTCTCTAATCGAATCTATGATTCAGACATCAGCTCCGATTGCGGTCGCATATGATCCAAACTGGCTGGAGTTATGGAGCCGAAGATTTGCCAATCCTCTATCAGATGCGGAGACTTTTAGACTTAACGACGATAATGGAGTGATTGAAATCGGAAAGCCTGCAAGAAAATTAGAGCAAATACAAGGCCAATATATGGGCTTGATATCCGTCACTCCGGAGGGATGGGAAGAGTTCAGTTTGATTAGGTCAGGAATGAGCCCATCTGAAATGAGCAACAGCAATATGACGGAGTTTCTACAAAAAATAATTGATGCTGGAAGAAAATCAATACTCGGCGTGCCCTATGAGAATTATTGGGGAGAAGTTGACTCACAATCCGATTTATCGCTTTATGATACCTTATAGGGACCTCTATAAGATTGATTAATAAAAGGATTGAAATGCTTAGTAGTTGCTAATAAGTCTGCGTTGCTTTTCATTCTATTTTAACTAAGTGTGGTCAAGCGAAACAGAGTAATCCGAACACTAGGATGGTAATGTTGACAAGAACCGAAAACTTTCTGTTATCAATATGTAAAATCAAATTTTTACGGCAAATCAAATGGATTAGAATTGTAATAGGAACCAGTGCAAGAAACTTAGGGTCAAAGAGTCCCTGTTTAAAGATACTTAGAACCGCGAGCTGAGACAAAGCAAGAACAAAGTAAACAAATGCAATATTTGAACTGATTTGCTCTTTTTCGTGGAAAGAAGATGATGCCAATACCATGAGAGGCCCACCCCCCAAGTTTGTCATGCCATGGATGATCCCAATCGCAATGTATATATAATTTTTGCTCTTCTTAACGGTTCTACGAAGAAAGTCTTCGGACCAATTACGCAATCTCATAAGTCCGATAATGAGTAACCCCCCCCCAACGATTGTTTTCACGTCTATCAAGTAGTCGAATATTAGGGTCACGGTGAGAGTGACGAGAAGAGCTGGGACTGTTAAAACAAATACCTCCGTCTTTGACTCAATTCGGTTATAGTTTTCAATGATTTGAAGCAGAGACAAAGAACATGAAGCAGGCAAGAGAACCCAGAGGGCTTCCGAGTACTGAAAGCCAGCAATCAATAGCGTCGGAGTTCCAAACAACAATAGGCCAATTCCGGCTATCGATTGAACTAGACTAAATAGAACAATCACTATTACTAAGAAATATAAATCCATAGCGGACCAAATTCTGATATTTCTGAGCCCATCTGTGACAATTTTTCACGCCAAAAATGGCTCCGCCTGCTGGGCTCAAACCAGCGACCCAATGATTAACAGTGATTTGCTCTACCAACTGGGCTAAGGCAGAATATAAGTGTCTAGCGCTCGCATTCTAGGGCTGTAAAATTGCTTAGTCAACAGGTTATCCGCTCTCGTGATGGCCAGTTTTCTTGTTTAAAAACACCTAGCTCTTTGTATATGTTGAGTTATACTTTTGGCGGTCTCTACTATTGAAAAATTAAGGCGGACTCTTAGTTTAATGAGAAGTTGGTTAGTAATTTTTCTTTTCTGCCTTTGTTCACCTAATAATTTCGGTCAAATACACGCAGAAGAAGATTGGAAAGATGACGAGGCTAGTCAATTACAGCTTGAGTTTGGAAAAAATTTGAGTTCTATGAGGAAGGATTTGGCAGCGACCTATAGCGAATATATTGGCAATCCGAAAGCCTTTGATACTTTCATTAATTTACACATTGCAAAGTTATGGGATGTTCAATCCACAACAAGAGCATCATTGGGAAAATCGTTTTTTCGAAAAGCTTTCCAAATATGAAAAAGACGGTTTAGTTAGCGAAGTAGAAAATACTTGGCGACGTTATGCACATGAGGCTTTGCAATATTACGATGGGCACTCTTTGGCTGTCTCTGATGTCGTAATAAATTAAACTGGTACTAGCGTGGGTAAAGATTGTTGTGGAAGCAAAGTTACTGCCGGATATATATTTTGATATTCTAATTAAAATAGATGGAGATTAGGCTTGGCGTGCTGTTGACGCGCGTTTCAAAGGAATCACCTATTTTTCCATTAAAAAGCACCAATTTCGGGAAATTGTTGAGACGGAATCTATTTTGGCACTTGAAAACCACCTATCGAAAAATAATGAGGACTATTTTTCAGAAATGTGTAAACCGATTAATTTGAAAGCAACTCCGCTGTGTTGAATACCAAATAGTTAAATAATTAAAATGGCGCACCCGGAGTAGTTCGCCGCCTATCTAAAGCTCCATAAGCTATGTTAGCTCACCATAAATCATATAGTTACAACAGCCTAGTTCACTGTCAAGGGCTTAAAAATGTCTACTATTTTGTCTACTTCATAACCTTCATAGCTAATCAGCTTCATAGGGCTAGGCAGGTCACCATAGCCCCTCTCCCATATATGTAATGATTGATAGACTTTTTAAAGCTGTTTAGATTGTAAAGTAGTGTTCCTTGTATCTGCAGGGGGTAGCCGGATAGCTAGAGGAATTCTTAGATATTGTGAAGCTTGTAAATATTGAGGGAAAAGATTGGGTATCATATTTATTACAAAAACATGTCCAGACGCTCTTTCCCTCTAACGCTGCTTGCGAAATGCTGTTACTGTACAGATTCACTAATGAATAATAACTGGGAGAATATCGAATGGAATTAAATAATGATGTGCTTCAAATTTGGAACTTGCTGGCAGCTTTCTTGATTTCTAATGCCGTATTTTTTGCCGCGTTGGCTTTCTTGATTTGGGTCGGATTCAGATTATCGAATAATATCTATAATGCACCAGAAACTCCTTTAGTGGGTAAAGCAATGGCTTCGTTGTTTTGTCTCTCAGTTGCAACGTTCACATTTGGAAATTTAAGTACGTTCAATGCAATGTTAAAAGACACTGCCACTGTTTTTTCGGCTATGCAAGAACAAGGAGTCTTCATTGGTTCAGCTGCAGAAAATTTAATTTCGGTTGCGGGAGACGCACCTGTGCTCAACTTGATGCAAGTTGTGTTTATTGGATCTGTGGTCATTATGCAAATGGCCCAAATCTGGATAAAAAGATTAGCATCTGACTGAAGACATTTTTAAAGCCTCGATAGGAGATGTTATCAGTTACGGAGATGGAGGGCGGGAAGTGGTCCTTGTCATAGGTTACAGCTGTCGGAATATTAATGTTGGCAGGTAATTTTCCAGCGGCTAACCATCTGCAAAAACCTCCATCATGACAATAACAGGGGTAACAATAGCACTGAAAAACACACCAAAACTGAAGATCAGATTGAGTAACAGTAGCGTAATGTGAGTTAAAGACTGAAAAAACTTAAAAGTGAGCGGGGGAATACTTATTTTCTCACGATTCAGCGCTTGTGTTGGAACTAACCCCCTGACCCATTCAATGAGGTAGCTGAACCAATAAATTCCGCCGTAATATATTATGAGTATGCAGCAAAATGCTTGAACCAATAATGCAGAGTTTATGGTGGGCCTAGAGGATAGACTGGCCGCAAAAATAAAAGCCATGAAGGCCGCGACAGACAAAGCCATTATTTTTTGGCGCTTTGCTATATCATCCGAGTCAAAGTGAGCAAAGAAATGCTTCATCTGTGTAGTGAACGCGAACAATCGTTTTCGCACATTGACCTCTTGAGTAATAATGTAATGGGTATTGAACCTAAAACTTTCTAACTCGGAATGCCAATTCACGCGGAAAAAACACCATCGCGACCCGACGCATTTCCGCTCGGGCCGCATTATGGTACAAACGCTTGTTGCTTGCTAGTAAACGTAGTCGTTAGGGTGGTCTAAATCGAACTTTTGCCAACTACATGGATAGCTCTCCAAACCCTCGGAGCATCACAATCGATTACTTTACCATATGACTCTTGTGCTACTTTGAGTCCACCAGCTAGCATCATGTCCACAGCCGAACCGCGAGACTCGTCTGTTTCGTTAACAAGTATATTTCGAAAATCAGTTTTCTCTGACGAGGGGGCTCCCGGTCCTGAGAACCAACGATAGATTCCGCCCGGCATCTCAACCTTATCCATGTAAGCCATCATTGTCTGATCTGCCGCAGCAAGCTCCGCAAACCCCATGCCCTCTTTGAATTGGCAGGACCAAACCGACAACAATCCATTGCCAGGACCAGAATCTGTGATGGGTTTTACAGGCATACTGGAAAACAGTCTCCGTCCCTCAAGAGATGATATCTTTGCCATTTCGTCCTGCAATTTGCCAGATTTCTCAAACCAAGTATCCCGGCCTTTTCCAAGAGATTTGAAATCATCTGCAACGCCTAACCAAAAATAATCCATTGGATAATCGTCCAGATTCACTGCGTCTGGAATGACAATCCATGCCATATAGCCTGTATCCACCTCTTCGGATACAAATGCATCGACTTCCGAAGACCACTCGATGACATCTGCTATATCTTTTTTATCATTCAACGTGAAAGATATTACCTCTAAAGCGCTCATTTTCGGCTTGTGACCATCTGCAACCACGAAAAAAGGCAGTATGCTCAGCAAACTGGGTAAAAAATATTTTTTGAAAAAAGCTTTCATCTCTCTCTCCTATCAGTTTTTTTATTAAATTTTCAGCCCTGTTTTTTTGAGAGGTGAAAACATTATGTATTACGATGCTCAGTATATTATTCAATTCTGGATAATTGCAATGATAGCTATTCATTATTGCATCAAGAGAGAAAACTCAAACTGAAATGGTTATTGATTAAAAACTGATTTCAAACCTTTACCAATTACACTCGAAACCATAGTAAAGTGAGTCTCATCATCCAAAATTTTTCCTTGAAATTTGAGGTTACGGTAGTTTCTGCTCTCTATTAGCTTAAACATATTCCGAGAATACTCCTCTGTCTTAGCATCCTTAAAGAGCGGGACTAAGGGATCAGGTAAATTTGGGTATAGAACATGCTCTGCTCCACCAGTTGCCATATATACTGTGGCGTCTAAATCTTTATGGCTCTCAGCGTATTTATTCTCATAATCAAAACAAAGAGGATGATCCCAACATATCCAAGGGCTTCCAATAACATATTTTTTGAAAGATTCTGGTTTATTAAACAGGGTATAAACACCAAATAATCCTCCCATAGAGTCACCTATATAAGTTGAGTCATCTGAAATATTATATTTGGAACCAATAAAGTCTCTAAGCTCAGTTGTTAAGAAATTGAGAAAATCTGGAGCTCCTCCACAGATAATCTCGTCCGGGTTTACTTCAGCCATTTCAGCTTGCATCGGTGCTTGCCATTCACATAGTGAGGGGCTGAAATCCCTGGTCCTCAGTCTAATAAAATTATTGAAGTCACCACCAACCGGATACCCTATAGCAACTAAAATAACGGGTGGGATTTCGCCACCAAGCATCAATAAATTAACTACATCACAGCCTGTTCCTAAACAAATATTACCATCAGTCAAATAGATCACAGGCAAAGGTTCATCATACTTGTCCTCAGGCTTCATAACTGTAATTTCAAAAATGTCACCTACAATTTGGGACTCAAGTTGATAGACTTCGGTGTTTTCAATAATAGCTTTTGACATTTTATTATCCTTTTACTAGCGTAGTGGTCTGAACTACTTTACAGAGGAGATATTGCTACCTGTTTAGCTTTTAGAATAGGTGAGATGTCTTACCTATAATGCCCAGATTTCTTTTACTCTCCCTTCATCATCAATTTGAAATACTTCAACTATATCTAAAACATTTCCATCTTTATCGGATATATGCAGGTAACAAGTTACAGAAGCTCCAAATTCAACGATATCTACCAATTCCTGTTTGGCTCCAATTTCTGTAAGCCATCCAAAAATTACTTCTTTGATTTCATCAGCTCCAGAAACATCAAAGTCCATGGCTGGCACATGCATTCTGTAATCATCTGTACAAGGTACTTTTGACCATTCAGCATATCCGCCACTTGCATTTAATTTGTAATGGCGAATGGCTTCACCAATGGGTGATAGAGTTTTCATAAAGATTTCTCCAAGAAAATTAATTTATGATGTGAATCAAATTATATGGAAAGCTAATCAGAATTTAATGCCAAATCTACCACTATAAGATTAAATAAAAATAAAAGGACAGACATAGAAACAATAAAACTGATAGCTAAATAAACCCAGAATTTATTACCTTCATAATCTTTACCAACTAACCAGATCTTCTTGGCTACATAACCTATAGCAGCTATACAAGCTATAAAGCTCAGTGTTCCTTTAATATATATCAAGTCTCTTCTAATCTCTCTCTCCACCCAGATATCATTCATTACATACGTTATGGGTATAAAGGTTATTAAGGTTGCCAGGATATAAAGGATTCCTAATAGGAGGATTCCATAGATCAGGAAGGTTTTTGGGAGTGAGTTTGATATATTCATTGCTATATACCGTTAGCTATATCCATATCTTGGATTTACACATAAAAATAACTAATTTACAAATTATCTAACTGTCTAATTTTCAACAGAAAAAGATCAATCATGTAATCCAGATAGAGGAGGAATTTGACCTATCGGGCATCCAGAC
>CAJWMT010000075.1:0-12375 GCA_913044275.1 uncultured Cellvibrionales bacterium | reverse complement strand
CCGTGGATCAATCGCAAATTCCTCGATGTCGCGAGACTGCAACCACTGCCCGACAAAATTTTCCACGAAACGCCGCGAACGAGGATCCTTAAGCATCCGATTAACCTGCGACTTCAGGTTTTTGCGAAGCTCCTTTTTATAAGCCAAACTCAGTAACTCATCATCGGGCACTGAACTCCATAAGAAGAAGGAAAGTCTCGCCGCCAGCGCATACTCATCGAGTAGCACCACCTTATCCTTGTTGTTCGGCTCGGGCTGGATCTCCGCTCGAAATAGAAATCGCGGCGAAGCCAACACCGCCGTCATGGCATGCTTGATTCCATCTTCAAAAGTGCGTCCAGGAGAACCATCGACTTTCATCGCCATCTTCACCAAGCGAGCCACCGAAATATCCCATTCGAGAATGCGACGCCGCAAAAGCAGCAGGAATTGGATTTTCCTGAGTCACCCAATCTCCCTTGCACTCAACATTTGGGGCTGGTTGAGGAACACCAACTAATATATTGCCCTGCGCCACGCCGTTGAGCGCCGGACATACGCCCCTCTCCCTAACACCACTCGGAGAATTAGTTTCGTATTCTGTTCGAGACACTTTAAGTTTAACGTTCAGATTTTCAGACGCATCCCAATCGAGGGTTAAACGTCCATAAGTACTCTCTTGACCGGGCCAGTAATCTTCTGATGGGGCTGGAACAGGATAAGGCCCTTCTGAAGCGCCCCCCAAGTCAAAAGGATTAACACTTGAGGCACCAGCGGTATTACCTACTAGCCCATCACTTGCATCAGTCATCCTCACCGCAAGCCTAGCACCAAAATTTTGACTTAAAGGTCCAGAAAGAACACCTTCAAACGCGGTTCTTTCCTCTTCTACTTCATATCCAAGCTTTGCACTTCCCTCAAACTCGTCACCAGGATCATTAGTTTCAAAACTTATGACACCAGCGGTAGCGTTCTTCCCGTAGTAGAGCGCCTGAGGACCTTTTAGGATAGCAATTTGCTTTACATCAAATGTACCTTCGTTGATCACTCTGCCATTTTCATAATAAACACCATCCATAATGGTCGAAACCGATTGAGCAATGCCTATACTGTTACCGTTCGAAGCGATCCCTCGCATATTGATGATCGCCCCGCTCCCTGAAACAGACCTCACTAAATCCAATCCAGGAGTTGTTGCAGCCAGATCCTCAAAGGTTGTTAGACTTAAATTATTTAGACGCTCCTCGTTTAAGACGGTTATCGCTACAGGAATATCTCTTACTGATTCTTCAACTCCCCTCGCTGTAACAACAATCTCTTCCAGAGTGCGGTCTTGTCCAACAACAAAAGATGAAAAAACTAACATAGTTACCACGCAAGTCTTCACTACATATCTAGTCACAAAATTACAAAATCTCATATCCTCCCCCCAAGTTCGATTTGAATTGAATTTAATTAAAGCTAAACCACCATAACACTCGCTAATTTTTCGTGCAACTGCCCACATTTGGTGCAACTAAGGATCTTCTTCCTAAGGCTTTTTAAATGGCATCACAAGAACGAATCCAAAGTTGATTATGGTTTTAATTGGAAACATGATATTCGGGTGACTCACGGCCATTGTTTTTAAATTATTTTGTAGTAATAATAGGAGTCAATGGCTCGCGTCAGATTCGAAAAATGACTGATCATATACCGCCCACACTGAGGAAAACGTTTTGGTTATATGGTATTGGTTACCTGTCCATACTTTATGCTTGCGCTATCATCCTAATCTATACACCCATCGAACTAATACTTGCAATCCCGAGACATCTCGGCTTTACATACTTTAAATCGGTCTTAATAGTACTTCTGTGTGGGTATGGGACCTTTAAAATAGTCAGGGTAGTATTGTTAGTGGCTAGATATGCCGAACCCGAGCCTAATGACAAACTTTCCGTAGAATTGGTAATTGGAATTATTCTAGCCATCGCAACGGTGCTGTTTACCGTGATTTTAGGCCTGTCGATCGATGCCTTACTATGAATCTTTGTTGACGCGAACCGATTAAACGATAGCCAGCGACCAAAGTAAGTTAGAGGTGATAAAAAAAGGGAGCACCTCAACAGGTTACTCCCTTTCCTTAATGGCTAGCGAACGCTAGGATCTAATTAAATCCCTGTCATCCTCAGGGCATGTCATCCATAGGAGGCATCATGCCATCATCACCCATAGGAGGCATCATGCCATCTGGGCCCATCATATGATCCTCAGGTGGGGCACACATTTCATCAGTTGCGCCCGTTGCCATGACTTGAGCCTCTACATCCGGGTGATCACCGAGATTTTCCGGATCCACACCTGCGGCAGCCATGATGTCCATCGCTTCCTTACACATGGGCGGCATTGATGCCATCATAACCTCATGAGCATCGTGCCCATCGGCCAAGGTCAACGGCGATAATGTCAGCCCCATAATCGCTGCACTCAGCACTATCATTTTCTTTTCCATATTCTCACTCCCAATTTATGGTCTTTAAAAGGTACCTTTACTATCAGCAGATAAATCCAGTCTACACAAAAAAACAAAAATGTAATACACCAAGCCTATAACTAAAAAGAACTAACAAAGTTCTTTAATAACCTAAACACGAAGTTTTGGAAGTTTTGATCATCTGCCCTCAAAAAAACTAATCAAAAATCACTCCTATTTAGACTGGATATACATCGGGCATCAGAATTTTCTCTTTTTAAACCAAGCCTCCAAATACATGGAGGAGACCGTCAGACAAAGATTAAAAATTACGATAAACAGAAGAAAAATAATTAATATTTTTTGTTGCACATGATATAACACTTGGGCCGAGTGTCATGGGAGAAAAGCAAATCATGTTTGAGGAAAAAATTGCACGACTGAGAAATGAGCTCGCGAATTATGGTGCGGAAGGGGTAGTTCTAACTCAGTCAGAAAATGTTTATTATGCAACTGGCTTTGAGTCTGTCATGGACGGTTGGCGGTTACCTGAGCCTATCTCGGGCGTTTATATACCTCGCGATCAGAGTATGCCGATAACCTTGCTATTACCGGAAGCAAGCTTAATTTCTCTGCTGGTAGCTGAGCGCGAAGGCTATCCAATCAACTTCCAGTCTCTAAAAACGTTTGACCTATTAAATTTTTGCGTCATGGCGCGCGCTGAAGATTTATACCTGAAGTTAGAACAGACCGCAGGCGAAAGACTAAGCCACTACTTTTCAAAGATTGAAGGCAAATGTGAACCAGATATTGTTGCTGCACTAGTAACAATGCTTAAAGAGAGAGGTACCCGAGAAAAACTTATCCTCTTTGATGACATGCGAATAGCCATAAAATTAGATCAAGCTATAGGGCAAAGCCATAGCGATGCATATGATATGTTGTTTAAAGTTAGGGCCATAAAAACAAAGGAAGAGATCGAAATTTTCCGTCAATCTGGCTTAAAAGCCGATCGAGTCATGAGTCACACAGTCTCCCTGTTAGCACGTGGAAAAACATGGAGTCAGATCGAAAAATCAGTAGCTAAATTTATGATTGAGGAGGATATTAATCCTCTACCTACCAGTCCGATGTTGTTTGGCGGCACTTATGATATGGCATTTAAACCTGACCTCTTTAGAACGCTCTTCAATAAAAATTTTGAGCAGGGACAGATAGTCATACTGGAAACACAAGGTCAGTACCGCAAAGTCTGGATTGATATTAATCGAACTGCGCACATCGGCACTGCACCAGAGAGCTATAGGGAACAGCATCAGATGGTTAAATCATGTTTCGATTTGGTAGTCGAAAAAATGAAGCCCGGAAATAATACTGCTGATATATGTGATGCGGTACAGTCAACCCTGGCACAGAACCTCGATACACCGGGCAAACTCTTGTTGATTATACACTCGATCGGAGCTTTTCCACTTGAAAACCCAATGAACTTCCCTGCAACAGGCCTCGGCGCTACAAATGGTTTTATGATAGAGCCTTCGATGATTCTCAGTTTCGACTGCCTTTATTTCGGCAGCAAACTAGGCCCCTCACATATGGAAAATGTTTTTGAAATAACGGAACATAGTGCAAAAAGTTTATATCACTACCCTCTCGATCTAATTGAGGTATAGTTTTTGATGATTGACTCTTTTGACAAGTTTTTTAAACTCATCGATACAAGAAAATGAAAAAATATAGTTTCTGGCAGTTATTTGCTTGCGTCGCCGCACTCATGGTCGGCGGTTTTGCAACAGCGCAATTGGGTGAAAAAGGTAAAAGTCTTTATAAAAAGCATTGCGCCGAATGTCATTCGATGAATCTGCGAGGTTCAGCTCACGGAAGCGAGTTGAGAGGTGCGTATTTTCTGAAAAAATGGCAACAACTGGGGTTTGAAACACTTTTTCAGAACATTGTGGAAACGATGCCGCCGGGAAAAGCGGGGAAACTTGACCCCGGCACTTATCAATCTATTTATGAATATATATTGGCATCATCAGGTGCACCAATCGAAGCCAATCAGACAAGCGCTGCCCGATCTTCAGCCCAACCCATGTCAAAGCGTGTAAATCAGTCGGATGAAACATCGGTGAAAACTAATCTTGAAGGTTTCGTCTCATTTTCTGACATAGATACGGTAAATCGGCTAGATCAGAGAGCTACCCACTTCACTAATAGTTCAATACCGAATTTTCAACCGATAAAACAAATATCGATCGATAAACCGAGCGACGATGCCTGGTTGTCCTGGCGACGAACCCCAAATGGACAAGGCTTCAGCCCTCTAGCACAAATTAACAAAACGAATGTTCGGAGCCTCAGGCTCGCATGGTCAATGGCTATGCAAGAAGGTAGCAACCAAACCACTCCCATAGTCAGTCAAGGCATTATGTTTTTAACCCATCCGGGCAATATGATCCAAGCATTAGATGCCGCGACCGGCGATCTCATCTGGACCTTTGAATATGACTACCCTGAGGATTCGCGAACACTGGGAGGTCCGACTCGGAATATTGCCATCTTGGGCGATAGATTATTTATGGCGACCTATGATGCTGCACTAATTTCCATTGATATAAGGACAGGTAAGTTGCTTTGGCGAACCGTAAAAGCTGACTATAGAGAAGGATTTACCCACACCAGCGGGCCAATAGTGGCAAATGGAATCGTGGTGAGTGGCATTAACGGCTGCGAACGATTTGTTAGAGATGGGTGCTTTATAACCGGGCATGATCCTGAATCTGGCATCGAACTTTGGAGAACCTCCACTATTGCTCTTCCCAATGACCCCAACTCTCAAACCTGGGGAGAGGTCAAGCCACCTTATCGAGCGGGTGGAGATACATGGATTCCCGGGACGTATGACCCTGAACTAAATCTCGTATTTTATGGTACTTCTCAGGCCAAGCCCTGGGTAGCCGCAAGTCGAGGGATGTCTCCAACAGAAGCCGCGCTGTACACTAATTCAACGCTTGCGTTAAACCCAACAACTGGAGAGATAGTCTGGTTCTTCCAACACATCCCAGGTGAAACGATCGACATGGAAGTTGGTTTTGAACGAATTCTTATTGATCAAGCTGATCTAGGCAAGGTCTTATATACTATCGGCAAAGACGGTATTCTTTGGAAATTGCGTCGGCATGATGGAAAGTTTCTTGGGCTCCATGAGACCTTACCCCAAAATATTTACGAATCGATTGACAAGAAAACTGGGCAGTTGGTGTATCGTAAGGATATCCTCGAAGCTACCGTTGATCATCCCTTCAGTGCATGCCCTGGAATCTATGGTGGCCACAATTGGCAAGCCGCTTCCTATGATAAGATTAATCGTTCGCTCATCATTCCAATGCACCAGTTATGTTCTGACATGGTGGGCCGTGAGGTTGAAAAGACAGAGGGAGGCGGAGGGTTTGGCGGCGACTCAAAAACATACGAAATGCCAGGAGTCGATGGAAAACTGGGTAAGCTCATCGCCCTCGACCTACAAACGCTGAAGGAACAATGGTCCCACCAACAAGAGGCTATGTTCCTTACATCTTCGCTTTCAACAGGTGGTGGATTAATATTTATAGGTGACCTCGATCGGTACTTCAAGGCCTTTGACTCCTCATCAGGAGAAGTTTTATGGCAGACCCGGCTCGGCTCAGCTCCGCATGGATTTCCGATTACGTATGGTTCTGGGGGGAAGCAATTTGTTAGCGTCACATCAGGCATGGGAGTTTTCCGAGCTTTGACTAGCACTGTAAGTCCAGAGATCTATCAGCCCGAAGATGGGAACGCCATCTATGTTTTTGAGTTACCTTAGCTGGATTTTGCATCTGAGTCAGACGAGTCTCGATGATAACGGCTCTGAAGTCGCCAGCTATTTCCACTATAGCGAGTCGTATATTTAGAGCCTATGTTTTCCCAAAATTCGCTTCGGTTGAACATTAACTGTGGATGGTAGTCACTGTGAAGCGATGCCAAAGGATATGGCCTGTTCCGACCCACACCCGACTTTTTGGTGGCTTCCAGAAGAAATTCCTTACCATCTTTTAACAGAACAACCCATGCGTGACCGCCGCCCTTATAATCCCCTAACACAACTCGAGCATCCTCTCCCATGGCTATCAACCAATCGGCAAGAATCAAAGCATGGTCCTCACAGTCCCCGCGAGAAAAAGAGAATGCTTCCCGACTGGTCTGCCACACTTCCTCACGACCCCTATACTGATCAGCATCGAGTTGATACTGTTTCCTCTGGGCCAAGACGTAGAGCGGTATCATCGGGTTGTCCACCGAATAGGGATAGTAGCCCTCAAGATATGAGTTAACGAGACGATGGTCTCCAGTTATTGAAGGAGCAGACATATTGACAATGCCTGTTCGCGAACTCCCAAGAGGCACAACATAAGTAGCGCTGCGCAACTGACCTAATTGAGCATAGAGATCTACAAATGCTATACGGGTATTTGTCGGAAGTATGTGCAAACCCAGCTCAGAATCATGCTCATTGGGTATTTGAGTTTGCTCCAAATGAGACATGTCAGGGTCAAATGATGATTTATTCAAGGGAACCGGTTCTGTCCCCCTAGTTTGAGCCAACAAACTATTACCCAAAAGAACAAAACCGATAGCAAAAAAAAGAGCAACCGTCATTCGAACATCACTCAAAGACATTATTAACCTCGAAAACCAAATGCGATTATTATCGCTACAAATATCAAAATAGTAGAGGCAAAAATGGCCACTGCAATGTTGCCTTTTTTCATCTCCTCTTCAAGGTCAATATTTTTAAGAAGCTTGTCATCCACCCATAGGAGACAGTAGACACCGACCACAAGCGCAATAATCGAATAACTTAAATTGATCAGCAGATTAATAAATGACGCAGATACAAATTCTATTTCCAAACAAATTTCCTCTTAAAAGTTATATTAGTATGTGTTTGCAGAATGAAGATTATAGCTTATTGCCTTAGATAATCTGAACCCGCAGGACATTCAAAAGCTCAGATCAAAAATTCGCATACTTCTGACTATCATAGGCTTTTCTGGCCCAGTCATGTGCTTCACTAGAACTCACCCATCTTACAGCATTACGCACAAGCTGGCCGAAATTTGGATCTAACAAGGCTGATTCAGAATCGCCTCCCTGCAGATAAACAATCGGGCTGTTTCTGAAATGTTTTATCCACCCAACAACATTGCTCCCCATTGGATGCGACCAGCCCTCGTTCTGGAACATCCTTCCATCGACCGCCAGCTTTGCTGAGTAGAAATTTTCAGACAAGTAGCTAAAATCACTCACCAATATGGGAACTATATCGCTTGTAAATATAGGGCAAAGGTAGAGTTCATCAACCATGCTAAAACTATCGGGCATGCCATACGTCACTGGATGATCCAGCTCAATGCTGATTGTGTGTCGAACGTCATGACGATAACCCGAGTCAGGCCAAGCCTGGCCATTCAAATAAGCCGGCCGATAGAGAAATCGTCCCCCCACAATGTCAGCATAATCGTCCCAAGCAGGCCACGCGGCTAGCGAGTGATGAATAAATACCATTCCCATACCTTCACTGAGCATAGCCAGCATATCAGCTTTAAATTTTTCATGAGGATCAATAAGTCGGGGTGGGTCTTTTTCGACTGTAAAATCAATCCCCGGCATGTCATAACATACAATTGCCGAATAATCACCAACGCTTTCTGCGCTAAAAAAACGGCCTGCAGCTGGTTGCTCCACCAAGGACCAACAGTAATCACTCAAGCCATCGAAAACTTGAGCAAGCGCATCTCTCGGGTAAGGATGCCCTCGGGCGACAACCAAAACTTGTTTGCTCGCTGAATAGTTAATTACTCCCATCGATGCTTCCTCAGATACACAAACCAAACCAATAAATTAATAGAAATTAGAACAATATTGGTCGACCAGAAAAGCAGATTAGTCTCTTCAGCCAATCCGATCGGTGAAAGCAAGACATATAACGCAATGACCGAGGATCCTAGAGATAGGGAACAAGGCACAGCGAACCCCCATGGTTGCATCGAAACGGCTAAAAGGTTCGAATCACGATGAGAGTCGTCCCTTCGAGGGTAACGTCGTCCCACCAAAAGCATAATACCTATCTCGACCGCGAATAAGATGGCATAGAGATGGAGAAAGTGAAGGTCGACATGATCATCATAAATAAATTTAAGCAGCGCGTATGCAATGATGTGAAAGCCTATCGCTAACTTAGGCCCCAATGCAGGCACTTGTTTTGCAAAAAAACCCACCAGCACAATGGAAATCACCGGAACATTATAAAATCCCGTAAATATCCGAATGACCTGCCAAAGTCCTTCTGGCGCATACTGCAATAATGGAGCCACCAGAAAAGAAAATAAGGCAATAACGATCGATGCATATTTGGCGACCCTAATTGCTTCAAAATCGGAAACAGATACTCCACCATGCCGATTCTTATAAGGCAGATATATATCTAGACAAAATAATGTTGCAGCACTATTTAGCAATGAATTAAATGAACTAAAAACTGCTCCCAGCAAAACAGCCAGAAAAAAGCCCATAGCGTACATCGGCAAAACATCTGTCACCAGTTGAGGATAAGCAAGGTCAATTGCTGTTAGACCTGCCTCGGACCCCTTGGGGCCATAAAGATGGAACGCAATTACCCCCGGAAACATCATTATGAATGGCACAAGAACTTTAAAGAAACCTGAGAAAAGAACCCCCTTCTGGCCCTCGGCCAAGCTTTTCGCTCCCAGCGTCCGTTGAATGACATATTGGTTAGTACACCAGTAAAATAGATTGGCAAAAACCATACCTGTAAAAAGAGTTGAAAACGGGGTAGGGTCAGATGATGAGCCTATCGCATTTAGCTTGTGAGTATTTTCGTTTAAGACAGTCTGAAGACCAGACGCAATGCTACCCTCTCCGAGTAGCGACAAACCCAAAAGGGGGACCACCAATCCGATCACTAACAGACCTATGCCATTAAAGGTGTCAGAGACCGCAACTGCTTTCAAACCACCAAAAACGGCATATAATGCGCCAGTCCCACCAATAACTAGAATCGTGATAAATATGGATTGTTCATAAGACAATCCCAAAAGTTCAGGGACATTGAAAAGTTGTATTACCGCAATAGATCCTGAATAGAGCACTGAAGGTATGGTTACAAGACCATAACCCAGCATGAAAAGAATTACAGTGAGCTTCCTTACGTCGTCGTCAAATCGATCACTCAAAAACTGAGGCAATGTGGAAAAACCGCCGGCGAGATAGCGAGGCAGAAACAAAAATGCCATGCAAATAGTTGAAAATGCAGCCGTCACTTCCCAGGCCATGCTGCTCAGATTATACCCGTATGCGGAGCCATTTAAGCCAATGAGCTGCTCTGCACTAAGGTTAGTTAAAAGGAGAGATCCGGCAATAAACCAAGCGCCCAAACCTCGCCCAGCAAGAAAATAACCATCTTTAGAGAGAATCGTTCCCCTTGTCAATCTGTACGAAACCCATCCCACCAGAAGCATGAAAAACATTGCAGTTAGGAGAGTAATTCCTAGCTCATATCGCGTCATAATAAAACCGTTTGATACACTTTTTGGCCGCTATTTAACCTAACAAATGGGACCACATGAGGTCATCTCAACTATAGCACTTGTTAAATATAATTCTTAAAATATTAAGGAAGAGTTTCAAATAGTCATGAACAAAATCGTGATTACGGTTAAAATATTGGGCGATTAGATTTGTTATCTAAAAATTTAATTAATCGAATATTGTCAACATAATGGAAGTGGAAATGGAAGACATATCAGAATATATCCCTCCCAAGGTCTGGAAATGGGCGCAGGAGAACGAGGAAGGCAGATTTGCAGCAATCAATAGACCGGTTGCAGGTGCCACACACGAAAAAGATCTTCCTGTAGGCGAACACCCTCATCAACTCTATTCCCTCGCGACTCCCAATGGAGTCAAAGTGACGGTGATGTTTGAGGAACTCCTTGCAACCGGAAGACAAGAGGCGGAATACGATGCATGGATAATTGATATAATGTCCGGCGAGCAATTTGGTAGTGATTTCGTGGCAGCAAACCCCAACTCCAAAATCCCGGCCCTAGTCGATCACAGCCAATTGTCTCCTACACGAATTTTTGAATCTGGGGCAATTCTGCTATACCTCGCCGAAAAGTTTGGTGCATTTATACCAAAAAGCCTTGCTGATAAAGCGGAATGTCTGTCCTGGCTATTTTGGCAGATGGGAAGCGCACCATATCTTGGTGGTGGATTTGGACACTTTTATGCTTATGCCCCAGAAAAATATGAGTACCCAATCAACCGATTTGCAATGGAGGTTAAACGCCAGCTTGATGTAATAGATCAGCACCTTGCCTCCAGAGAATATATTTGTGGTGACCAATATACAATTGCAGATATGGCTATTCACCCATGGTATGGTAACCTAGTGTTGGGAAGTTTGTACGATGCTCAGGAATTTTTAGCAGTCCACACATACACGCATGTGCAACGTTGGGCATCAAATATTCAGGAAAGAATTGCGGTCAAACGCGGCCAAAGAGTTAACAAAGTTTGGGGCAGTGAGGAGAAGCAGCTGCGCGAGAGGCATAACGCAGCAGATCTTGATTAGATCTTCAACTAAGTTCGGGACAGGCTTGTCAAGCCCACTGCAAGTCTGACTGAGTGCGGACCGCTTCCGCGAGAGAATATTGTGCAGCTATCCCATCTCGACTGATGACGACAAACGACTTAATCAAAACCTATATAATTGACAAAATCATCATTATCAGCCCGCCTTGAGCGAACACTATTAGCCGGAAAATCATAATCAGGGTATCCCATAGCTATCGTGATCATTATAACCTCATCGTCTGGGATTCCCGCATGTTCGCGCACGACATCGGGCTGCTGAATACCTTGTCCATTGATAATACAACCAACACCGAGTTCCCAAGCCGCAAGTACAATACCATAAGCCAAGGAGCCACAAGCAAAGTGCGTGATACCCGCAGGTTCAAGATATTTATCGTAGGTTAAAACCAGTGAAACAGGGGCATCAAATTGCCTAAAGCCTCGCAACATCCAATTCATTCGCTTTTCTTTATCTTGACGCCCTATCCCCATGACTTCAAAGAGTTGGACCGCAACGTCTATTTGATGCTGCCTATGAACGTTTTTATAATCCTCGATATAGGCAAACTCACGCTTGACCGGGACTCCAGCCAGCGTGTTATTTGTGTTTCCCTCTCGAATCTTATCCAGCGGCTCACCAGACACCGCATAGATTTTCCATGTTTGCGAGTTAAAGGAGGATGGGGCCCATTTACCTGTTTCGATAATCTGATCAACAATGTCTTTTGAAAGAGGTTCATTGGTAAAGCCTCTAATGCTCTTTCGAGCACGGGCGTACTCAGAAAATTTCATATTTATCTCCCTAAAAATAGTAACCCATGAGATCGCTTATCCCTTTCCGTTGTGGCCAACATTCATTGCGCACTTTCAAAATAACCTTTAATGGATCCTTCGGTCTGTTTTGAGTGGCTCGAACCATTGAAAAGACTTAACTCCTGCTCGAGTGATTAAAACATCTTAATTAAATTTCTAAGGCCGTAAACTATGATTTATTGAGTATGAGTGGTCTAACATCTTTTAACTATCAATCAATAAAATAGCTTTATAGTTACATTAACTTCACAAAAGTTCGAGTTGCCCAAAAGCTAAACAGGTCACCGCTCACTGCATCAGACTCAAGTTCTAGAATTACCGGCAAATCTATCGGCCATGCTAAAAGGTCAACGAGAAGTGAATCAGCAACAAGAGGACTCTTTAGTCTCTGCCTTGTTAGTACCGATACCATATTGGGGAGGTCCAGGCCATTTCACGAATGGTCTCTG
>CAJWMT010000074.1:0-12465 GCA_913044275.1 uncultured Cellvibrionales bacterium | reverse complement strand
AAGACATCCAGTCGAATAATCTCCATAATGTAAATCACGTATTAGCCGAAAGTCTTGCAGTTGTAGATGATATTGAAGGAGTATTTAAAAGTCATATAAAGCTTCAGCGCCGATCACATGAACTCGTCTCAGACACACATAGTTCAAGTACATTTGGACCAATAGGTGAGTGCTGAACAGTTAATTTGACCCCTTAAATACGGAATGCTTTAACGAAGGCCGTTAAAGATGCTAACGTGTTGTGGGTAAGCTCAGGTATCACATCGGGCATCGCTATCTCAGGAACATGATGCGCTCCGTTGATCACAATCGAGGAGGATGGCACTCCTGCAGCATTCAACCGCCGAGAAAACACTGCACCGTCATCTCGGATGAGATCAAGCTCATAATTCAGAATCATATGGGTAGGTAAGCCCTGAAGATCGACCTTTTTTGCGTTAAAAGGCCATGCAAGGGGATTTAACTCATGCTGCTGGTCTGGATCGTACGCTAGGGTCATTGCGCGCACCATTTCTAAACTCCCCTGATAACCCAGATTCTCTTGCCAAGACATCAGTGAAATAGGCTCCGATTCGTACAGGCCAAGAATCATGGGGGCCATCGCATATATCCCTTTGATGAGGTCGCCCCCAACCTCTTTTTTGACCTTTAAGGCCGTCGCAATAGCAAGATTTCCGCCGCCAGACTCTCCGGCAATTACAATGTGTGATGCTTTAAGATCATTTTTATTTTTGTATGCCCACTGCACTGCACTGGAGCAATCATTAAGCCCTGCGGGAAAAGGATGGTTACCGAGCTTTCCTCCGGCGTTTCGGAATTCAACGCCGATGACCAGAAGTCCCCTCTCAGCCAGACTCTTCCGCCACCTCTGACTCAAAGGGCTTTTTGCGGAGGAAAAACACATCCCTCCGCCATGAATGTGCAAAACACATGGCAATCGATTAAGCGATTCTCTGGGTCTATCAATGAATAATCGTATTCGATTTCCGTCGACACCGACAATAGTCTGTTCGTAAGAATCGATGCCAGGGAAGACGGGCATGACGCTAAGCTGATCAGGATGTTGCTTCTCCGAGGATTCTTCCATGTGAGCAATCCAGCGAAGACATTCTTCATATGTCGATTTCATTGTCAGGCTTGGAGGGGGAGCAGACCTATCTCCGTAACCCGAAACGCTCAGCGCATCGCGAATTCTCGGATCAAGGCGCTCATCGCTCAACAGAGTTCGCTTAGGGTTGCCTAACCGACCCGGTAACGTGAACCCATGATTCACACATACATCAGAGTCAATCCTGCGTTTCTGATGGTCCTCCGATCTGCCCGTTACTGAGAGCCCAGCGCCCAGAACAGCACCCCCTAGGGTTTTCAGAAATCCTCGCCGACCGACCCGCTCTTCATTCATTTCATCCTTCAAAAACTATCGTGACCCAAAGAATTTTGTCAATTCTACGCCGACTTGCCTCGGCATACCCCACATGCCCATTCTGCCATACTGAGTATTACCGGTTACCATGCCCACGACATATTCCTCATCGGTCACATTATTGGCATATAGGCGAGCTGAGTAACCTTCATCTGCGCTTTTCCAGTTTATATTCATATTGGTAACCGCATAACTCGGCTGTGAGTCTTTCTCAGAATTAAACTCCCTAAAGTACACCCTTGATCTATAGCTTGTTGCGACATTAAAGCTGAGCGTTCCGCCATTTCCAAGCATCGCTATGTAGGTCGCCCCAATATTCAAACTGGTCTCTGGCGCGTTGTTAAGTTTATTACCGCTGAGTTGTTGTGCCCCAAGTTCCACAAATAAGGAGTCAGTATTCAAAAAGTCGCCATACTCGGTTTCCATCAAAGTAATGCCCGCGTTAACCGAGAAGTTTTCATTGATGCTTGAATCCAATTCGAGTTCAATACCTTGAATCTTGGCATCCCCTGCATTAGCTATAATTCCTTGGATGCCAATCACTTGAGCTACCTGAAAATCTGAGTAGTCGTAATCGAATATGGCTGTCCTCAGGCTAGTTGCTCCGTCGAAGAGGCTTGTCTTGTAACCTATTTCAAAGGCGTCCACAGTCTCCGGTTTCCAGCCAGGGTCGCAATCACTTGAGTTTATACCCCCAACTTTAAAGCCCTCAGAGTATGAAGCGTACATCATACTGGAATCTGAAAGATCATATTCCACTGACGCCCGAATTGTCGTATCCGATTCGTTGATTTCCCTTACAGTAATTCCCGGACCACATCTATCCACAAGCAACATATCGCCGGTGGGGAATCTTGCGTAGATAAAGAAGTCATGCCCCATGACCTTGTCTTCTTCTGTCTTGCGGACACCAGCTCCAACTCTCACTTTCTCAGATATAGCGTAGGTCATATCAAAAAAGATCGCTTGTGCCTCCGTGTCTTCATAGTGCATTGGCTGATGGATTCTCATTGGAAACGGTGGAAAAGCAGGTGGGCCCGCGGCTACCGGAAATTGCACGGTGAAATCTCTAGTAGCTTCATCATCCATATAATATGCCCCAAAAATCCAATCCAGTTTATTCGTTTTTCCTGAGACATTTACCTCTTGTGTGAGAGTTTTATTTTCGTAATAGTCGGGCCGATCAAACATACCGATGTTTGTTCCATCCGCCGCAATATGGAAGAAGTTATACCAATCTTGGTGCCCGGTGATCGATTTAACAGAAAAGGTATCAAAATCCCATGCCAACGTCAGCCCGATAGATTCATACTCTCGATCAGTGATCGACGGACCGCGATTATAAGTCTTCAAGGGTTCTTCAGTGATACCCCAGCCCCATGGAGCATCTGTAGGCAAACCCGTGCCAGCGCCCACCGCGACATGCTCATGGATAATTGCTTGATGTTCCCATGATCCCTTAACTTCACTTCGGCCTAGTATTAATTCTGCTGAAAAGCGCTCGCTCAAGTCAGCGGTCAAAAGCAGGCGAATGTTGGTTTTCTCGCCCAACATCAGGTCATCATAGCCAGGAGATAGGTTCTCAATCCATCCCTCGCCTGCGTCAAGATGACTGGCAGCCAGACGTATGCCAACATTTTCTGAAACGGGCCCACTCAAGACAATTTCGCCATTAGTCTGATCGAAATCTGCATAGCCCACCTGCACTTTGCCATAAAACTGATCCGTTGGTTTTGCGGAAATAAAATTAACAGCCCCACCACTCGCATTTCTTCCATAAAGCGTTCCTTGAGGCCCTCTGAGCACCTCTACCCTGCCTAAATCGAGTTGACTGAGGCCTGCACTCTGCGCGTTCGGCTGAACCACGCCATCCAAAGTCACCATAACCCCGGGCGCGAAGTTAAATTCTCCGATCCCTCTAATCGTCACATTCTTGCCACCAAGATCGGATCCAAAATGAAGACTTGGAACGGCATACTGTAATTGGGCAATGTCATCAATGCCCTTTGCAGCTAACTGCTCGGCACTTAAAGCACTGATTGCAGAGGGTGTAGTCATCACCGAGGCTTCTCTCTTAAGTCCAGTTACCACGATTTCTTCCATTTCTGCCACAACAAGCGATGAAATTGCAAGACCAATTCCGACAATCGCGGACGATAATGTTCGTATCAAATAAAGTTTCATGAATTCCCTCCCCAAGTATTTTTTTAAGTTATCTTCACGCCTGACAGCAATTCTAATTGCTTCGACATAAATATAGCTTCATATCGTTATGTTGCTGAGCTTATCGAACGCTCGAATAAACTGCAAGTGAAATATAACTTATTATAATTAAGGCAAAATACTTTACTGAAGACGGAAATAAAATTCCCATGCGACAGCATTTTTCGACAAAAATTGTTTTGGCCAGAGGCCCGAACATCAACTTAAAAGCCAATTCGATCATCTAAACATAATCACTCAAAAACTCGGCTTCTCGAAAAACGGAGGTTTATTTGTTGTAACTATGCCCAGCAAGGAAAAACAGGGGAATTGAAATGAAAGAAATAATCGTGAAAAGTAAAACAGTTTTGGAATAGGGATCATCAGCTTGACCGCTAATAAGCGCATCGATTATCACGCCAGCTACGAACATCGAAACTCCAGCCGCCAGCTGCAGCATCATAACCATCAGGCCGGTTATCACTCCACGATTTTCGGGACTTACGAGATCTTGAATGGTACCAAAGACAGGACCATAAAAACATCCCATTTGAAAAAACACAGTAAAGATACCCGCCATAAAAACCATACTCTGCGGGTCCACCATTCGGTATGCAAAGTTCAAAGGGCTCAAAACCAGCAATACAAGCGCTAGGAAGTATGGGCGACCAACCCCTGTTTTTCTGATAAAAATGTCACTACCATACCCGCCAACAAGGTTACCTATGACGCCGCCAGCGATCGCAAACCAGGAAATTAACCCCGCGATTTCGTTTTTATCGAACCCTCTTTCCTGCACAAACCAAAGCATATCGAATCCGGATGCTCCAAGAACAAGCATATAGAACATAGAACCGATCATAGTCAAAACGAGCGAGGGTGAGCGGCTTAACTCTTGTCGCAAGGTTTTAAAAATCAAACCAAAAGATAGCCTTGCACTATCCTTCCGAAAGCTATCTGCCCTTGGAGTCTCATCCAAAAAAAACATTCCTAAGGCCATTATCACTCCAATCGATCCAACCAGATAGAAACAACCTCGCCATCCAAATATAGGCTCGAGATAGGCCACTATAAGTAAACTGGCACCGATCCCAATCGCTGGGCCCATGCCAAAGACTCCCAGCGCAACACCTCTCCAACGCTGGGGGAAACGATCGCCTAGAATGGACATCGCTGCAGGTGTCAAAATCGACTCTCCAATTCCGATCAACAATCTGGGCACAGCCAAACTCAGGAATCCCCTGGCAGCGCCAGAAAGCGCTGTTAATGCGCTCCAAAATCCTAGGCCATAACTTATAAGCCGAGTTCGGTTCATCCGATCAGCCACCGCTCCCATAAAGACGCCAAAGATGGCATAGAAAAAAATAAAAATCAGGCCAGAGAGCAAACCGAATTGAGTATTGCTGAGCCCCAACTCCGGGACAATCCAATTCGCAAAGTAGGGCAATAGCTGACGATCAATATAATTGAGAACGTTGATTAGAGTGAGAAACAAAAGAAAGCCAACATCAGTGACACGAATATTTTCGCTTTCCAATTTAGTTGAATTAATCAATTTCCCACCCGATGTCCGATGAAGTAAAACGTTGTTCTAAATGCTACAAAGAAACCATCCCATAGGCGACGCTGATCTGGTCCATTGCATTTATAGATCATGAAATATAGTAAACTATCACGACTGAAAGTTCGAACTTAAGCTCGTTACTGGGATGATGCGAGACAGATCTGTGAATAGACAATAAAAACCAATATAATCTTATGATTGACAATCCTCCGAACTACTTCCTAATAAAAGCATTCGCAAATTATGCCAGTTGATTATCCAAAAAGGACGTTGAAAAAGTTAGATAATCGCAGCAAGTTGAATACATCTGCTTCTCTGCTTTTTTCTCGCAAGGGCTATCAAAACACTACGCTTGAGCAAGTGGCAGAGGGCGCCAATCTTCATGTTCAAACTCTTTATCGGCAGTTCAAAACAAAAGAAGCACTCGCCATTTCTGCAAGCGAGAAAGTTCTCAGCGAATGTGAAGCCCGCTTCGCCACCAATTTCTCGACGCATAACACGTTTCAGATATGGCGTGAGTGGGTCGGAAATGCAGTCAGATACTTGTTTAAATCAGGATTCGATAAACATAAGAAAGAACAGCTTTGTTCAGCATCCTCGCTCATGAACGACAATTATATGCTCATTATCTATTCAGGCTACGAGGACATTTTGACCAAATACTTAGCAAAAGACTTTCAGATGAACCCAGAGCATCACCGACTACCAAGACTTGTGGCAGGCATGCTTTGCAATGGAAATGAGGCCGCCTTAAAACGTTGCGCCAACAAAGATGGCGGCAGGGACAGTCTTGCGGACCAAGATGCTGTAATTTCCGAGACTGTTGCGGTCATAGATGACGTCGCTTGCATTTTCGGCGAGCACATGACGTTGAAACGCTCTGCAGATTAATTGCAAAAAAGAGGTAGTTAATTGACTTATTTTTATCAATCGAAGTCTGCCAATACAATAGGTGTCTTTTAAGTTGTCCAGCCGCCTGCAAGGGGGATAAGTTGGCCAACAATATGTCGGCATTTCTCACTTGCTAAATACGCTGCCAATTCCGCAGTCTCCTCGGCCGAACCGATTTTGTTCGTGGGCACATTCCGCTTTACATGATCGGTAAATTTTTGGCTATCCAATATGCTGTCTGGATAGTAGGTATCATTGTTTATGTAATTCTGAGCAATCGCGTTGACTTGAATGTTTTCTCGGGCTAACTCCAAGCCAACAGCTTTAATGAAAGCATTCTGAGCGCCTCTGGCCGCGCAGTATGCACCATTGTTTGGAATCCCTCTCAGCGGCGCAGCACTCGTGATAGCAATGATTTTTCCAGACCCTCTCGCCAGCATCTGAGGAACAAAACCCCTAATGAGATACATCAGAGGATGGACGAGAGTCAAAAAAAGGCGATTCCATTCGTCGGTTTTAATTTTCTGTACTGGAGAAGTTTGTGGAGGTTCCGCCAGATTGGCGACGACGATGTCAATGTCTCCAACGGCAGTTATAAGTTCATCCACGTCGTTTTCCGATTGCATTGCTTCATTGCTGACCACAACAGTGATACCCAAATTTTCAAACTTTGCTTTGATGGCAGGCCCCATATACCTGTCAGCACAAGTAATTACTGCCTTTCTGGTCATTATGTCAACCTCCTTTAAGCATCATCAGAGCTGTTAGAATATAGTTTGGCCGAGCTTTTTCATTATTGAGAGGCCTCAGAATAGCAAAAATATCGCATCTTGAAATAACGGCAGCGGTTTTGAGAAAGCCTACAGGACAATTTCCCAAGGTAATGAAAACCTCCCCAACTTCTCTTCGAGCAGCCTGCAAACAATATCCAAATCAATCGTTTTGGACGAAACATTCAATAAAACTTTGAGTCCTTTCTTAGCGTCATCTTCAACCCAAACACTAATCTCCGAATTTGGGCACACGTTCTCAACCTCGACCAAAAAAGCCCTCTTAATGATATCTTTTCGAAGTTCGGGCTTGAAAATTTTACCTACCGCCGTCAAGGGTAAGGCTTCGCGAATAATCACCTCAACCGGCGCGGCAGCTCGCTCAGCACAGTGCTCCCTCGCAAACCTCAGAAGTTCGTGGCTGGTGGTGATGCTCCCCGGAATCAGCTTTACATAGGCGACTGGAACTTCTCCCGAGTAGCTATCGGGTTTGCCCACCGCCCCAGCCATTTCAACGTCTGGATGAGCCATCACTGATTCTTCTGTAATGAGCGGGTCAATATTATGGCCTCCCCTGATAATGACGTCCTTCCGTCTTCCGGCTAGCCAACAGCATCCGTCTTTATCGAAACGAGCCAAGTCACCACTATTGAACCACTCTGGTTCTGGCCAAGCTTCAGCGTTTATTTTATTTTGCTTGTAACCAACCGTAACGTTTGGTCCTTTATGCAAGAGAATTCCAACCTCGCCCTCACCGCAATCCCGCACAAAATGTCCTTGCTCGTCGAGCACAACTGCCCTCATCTCATGGTAAGGCAGACGCAAACCAATTGAGCCGACAGGTCGAGCGCCATAAAAATAATGTGTGGATGCGCCACATGTTGTTTCTGTCATACCATATCCCTCGGTTATATCAATACCGGTCTGGGAACGGAATTCTTCAAATAGACTCACTGGGATAGGTGCTGCCCCAGAACTGCAACTTATAAGGCTTGAAAGATTATATTTTTCTACATCATGACGCATTAGCGCGGCATAAATTGTTGGAACAGCCGCAAAAAATGTGACAGCGTATTTCTCAATCAAAGCCCA
Source organism: uncultured Cellvibrionales bacterium (assembly GCA_913044275.1). Classification (GTDB taxonomy): domain Bacteria; phylum Pseudomonadota; class Gammaproteobacteria; order Pseudomonadales; family Porticoccaceae; genus TMED48. The sequence continues at coordinate 4,523 of CAJWMT010000074.1, read as the reverse complement.
GAAATCCTCCATTGTGCCAGCATTTCTGAAGCCATCTGGCCCTGCCAGGACCAATTCACCGCCGCTCATGACGGCGTTCAGTGCGGAAACACAGACTGCATTTACATGAAAAAGAGGTAATCCGCAAAGTATGACCGTACGGTTAGAGAAATTGATGTCATTTTGAAGGTCTGGGCCAGTCATCTGCATTTGGCATATGTTTATCGCCTGAGCTCGATGCGTGTGCTGGGCAAGTTTTGGGGAGCCTGTTGTTCCTCCTGTATGAAAATAAGCCGCAACATCATAATTGTCTGCACCACGCTCAAAAATAAAATTATCACTGGGCTGAGACTGCGTTGCTGAATTCCAATCCAACAAATTCAATCGCGATTTGGTCAAACTCTCAATCTTTTTTTGTCCAATAGTAACAACGCTGATAATAGCGCTGGACATTTCGCATACTTGCATGGCTTTCTCAAACAACCCATCACTCTCGCCCGGCACAGGTTGCAGGGTCACTATAATTTTGGCATTGGCTTCAGCAGCAATACTGGCTATTTGCTCAGGCTGTAAAAACGGATTTACGGGTGCCGCTATTCCAGCTGCTTGCGCGCCCCATAATGCAAATAACATTTCCGGCACGTTCGGCAACAGAAGAAGAACAGATTCACCGCTCTGCAATCCCAATGAGTGGAACAGATTTGCTGCACGAATAATTTCTTCGTGATAATCACGATAGGTCCAGCACAAAGGTGCATCAGATACGCGACCATTGGGAAGGTAACGCAGCGCTATTTGATCCCCAATTTTCTCACTGACATATGCAATTGCATCGATGGGCGAGCGACAAGGGAAACGTTCTTCATGGCTGACCCGCTCAACCTTTTCCACATCGGTCAAAGAATGAATTCTGTCGGGGTCGGATGAAAAGCGACGTATGAAATAATCCTGAACTAAGGTGGACACATCATCTCCCATATCTTCCCCGTTGCTTCTCTGACCGGATTGAAATCGGCACATCATGATTGCTGAAGCGAACACCAAAGCTTTCGAATCTTTGAGCTGTCCGAATAGTTTCTATGTACTAAGTATCTGCGTCTTAGAATTAATAGTCCACTGACATTTGGCTATCGATTCATAATTAAATCCTATAGAAAAAAGACCAAACTCCAACGGGAAATACACCTTCGGCATTCAAGATCAAACCCAGTGGTTAACTGCGAAAAATAGCCATAGATGTGGCCCAAGATCTATAACTCGGACTTATTGTTCAACATCAAAATGTAGATAGACTTTATTGCAGTGAGCACAGATACTCGCCACACTCAGCTGGTGCCGTTGGGAAGATTCAATAAGCCCCCAGGAAGTCAACTGTCTGGGATAGCAGCATGAAAAATCAAAATAAATTGTCGCTTGTTTGGACCACTGCTTGACTTTCGCGTATCCTAAGGCAATCCATTTTGGAGATATAAATGCTTTGTAAAAATTTAATGAGCAGTACGGAAGAGAGTATCAACGAATTACTCAAAAATGATGATGGGGAACCCGTGTGTATGGTTAATCTCCTCAAATTCAAAAAAAAAGCAAGTTATGAAGATGGTCGAGAGACATCACTAACCGGCCCCGAGGCATACCAGATCTACGGAGAGGGTGTTGCTGAAATGATAAGGACGATCGGTGGGAATATCGTTTTCTCCAGCGTAGTTAATGGCCTTGTCGTCGGCGAAGTGGATGAATTATGGGATGCAGTCGCTATTGCCGAGTACCCATCCAGACAATCTTTCGCCGATATGATCTCGTCAGTCGAATGGTCGGAACTTGCCATCCATCGTAGCGCTGGCCTCGCTGGTCAGCTAAACATATCGAGTAAAAGACTGCTGTAAACCCCAGAGACATAATTCGGATGCGCGACGCCCATCGAAAAGGTTTTATTACCAGCCCAGACTTGAGGCTATTATGCCTTCTCACCACACTGAATGTGTTGAATATGGTCGACCGGAACCTGTTGACCAGCTTCTCGGCTTATATCATGCCTGATCTAGGTCTTTCAAATACTGAATTTGGACTACTGACGGGCCTCGTTTTCTTATTTTTCTACTCGATAATGGGACTCTTTATGGGAGCTCTGGCGGACACAATGAACCGAGTCCATCTCATAACTTTCGGAGTAGCACTTTGGAGTGCACTGACTGCAGTTTCAGGCGCCGCAAAAGGTTTCCTCAGCATGGCTATTCCGAGAATGTTTATCGGGGTGGGCGAGTCAATAATGACACCCAGCGCTATGTCCATGCTCGCTGATCGCTTTCCCTCTGATCGCCTTGGTTTTGCGGCGGGCTTTTATTATCTTGGAGCTCCAATCGGGGCGGGCGCTAGTTTTCTAATTGCAGGTTACTTAGGACCTTTGATCGGGTGGCGAAACTGCTTTTATCTGCTGGGTGGAATTGGCCTGTTTTTAGCTATCGTTTTTCTATTCGTAAAGGAGCCTCACAGGAGGCATTTGAGCGAGAATCAATTTTCCGAGCAGATGATGCGCGTCAGCCATGTAATTAAAACGGCACTGTCAGCAATTCCAAAATCTCGCGCACTTATGTTAACAATGGCCGGCGGGACCATTATGCATATCGCAGTCGGAGCAGCTTTTTTTGAGCAATTATGGTTCGTTGAAGAACGCGGCTATGAGCGATCCGAAATAGCCAAGATGACGGGTTGGCTGATGATGACCGCTGGTGTTCTAGGAGCTATGCTTGGAGGGATTGGGGGCGACTGGGTGACAAAGAGAACTGGTCTGGGTCGTCCAATCATTTTAGCTGGCCTAATTCTCTTAGCGGCCCCATTTTTGCTTGCTCTGCGGTTGTCTCCGGGAGGCTCAATCTGGATCTCCGTAGGCTTGTTTTTTGGCCTGCTGCAGTTCTGCGCCTTCCCGGGGCCCACCTTTGCAACCGTGCAAGAACTTGTCCCCCCTCAGGTGAGATCAACAATTGTAGCGGCTACTATCTTGATGTTTAATATAGTTGGTCTCGGAATAGGAATCACTTTTACAGGAATCGCCATTGATGCCATGGTTGCTGCAGGATGGAATCAACCTTACAGCGTGGCGATGATCGGTTCTACCATTATTTCCTTCCTTGCAATACCCTGCTACCTCCTTGCCGGCATTTATTACAAACGCGAGATGGCTCCCGGTAGCACCTAGGCTTTTTGATGCCTCTAATTTGTAATACTTTTATCATCTAGAAGAAACTATTTTAAGGAGAAATTACTTTGCTAAAGCTTCATTTCGCGCCAAACTCGAGAGCTGGACGAATCGTCTGGCTACTGGAAGAACTCGGTCTTCCCTATGAAATTAACAAGATGGATTTCCATCCTAAGGCTCTTAAATCGGATGAACACAGATCGCGTCACCCTCTTGGTAGGGTTCCGGTTCTAGATGATGGCGATACAAGACTATTCGAGTCAGGCGCAATAGTTGAATATATTCTCGAGAGGCACAAAAACGGTGGTCTAAAACCAGAGCCTAGCGCACCTGAATTTCCCGATTATCTTCAATGGTTTCACTATTGCGAAGGCATGGTGATGCCTCCGATAAACATCATTGTTGTCAACACTATTCTGTTGCCACCGGAAAGACAAGATCCGAGTGCACTGGGACAAGCCCAAAGACTTTTGTCCAAGGCGCTCAGTCCAATAGACGGCGCACTCTCTGGTAAAGATTATCTTATCGGCTCCTTTTCAGCCGCAGATATTATGCTTGGCCATGCGTGTTTCATGAGCAATCAATTGGGCTGTGTCAGCGACGATTTGGTTAATCTGAAAGCCTATATTGGAAAAATAGCCAACAGAAGCGCGTTTAAAATCGCTATTAATATGAAATAGCGAACGTAGCAAAAAGAGCAGCGGATTTTCCCTCTCACACAAGGACTTATAGAATATAGATTTCACATCTCACAATGATCGACTGACAAACGTTATATAAACTCATTCCGGTTGATGCTAAGAACAATTTCACCTGAGTCTGCCAATTGCCGCGCCTTACGGGTAATTTTCTTTTGAGCCGTCTCAGAGTCAGCCGTTCTGACAGGGCCCAAAGCCTCGAGATCGTCCCGAAACCTTTCTCTGGCGCGCTTCGACATGTTATGCAAAAATTTCTCACTGGCATCAGCAGAGGCGCCTTTTAAAGCAACCATGAGCTCATCACCATCAATATTTCTCAAGATCTGCTGTATACTTCTATCTTCGATCGCAGCCAATGTGTTGAACTTAAACATGTTATCCTGGATTGCAAGCGCGAGGTTTTCATCTCGCTCAGATATGTCATCCATTATTTCGTTCGCCATATCCATCTTCACAAGATTCATTATGTTTGCGGCTGTGTCGAGACCACCCAGACTAACAGCTTTTTCGTTCCCTTTGCGTCTTGATATTTTTGACATATCAACCTCAGAACTTACTGTTTGATGCACTAATTAAAAACATTCTATACCTTCTGCCCTGTTAGTACCGATACCATATTGGGGAGGTCCAGGCCATTTCACGAATGGTCTCTG
>CAJWMT010000073.1:0-12600 GCA_913044275.1 uncultured Cellvibrionales bacterium | reverse complement strand
TAGAATTAGGCCCGCTTCACAGCCGAGCGTCCGCGCTAACACCCGTTCCCGGCGGTGTCGGTCCCATGACAATAAACACATTGATACTTCAATGTGTTGAGGCAGCAGAAAAGGCGCTCACCTCCTGATGAGAAATCGTAAATATCCCGAAAATAATCCGGCAGAAAACTATTTGGTGGTTGATTCGGGATGGCTACTTATGGTCTTGATCATCCTAGAAATCGCATCGCGGGCATAGGGCTGTTTGATAGACCATAACTGCTGCTCAGTTTCGATATCCAATATACTGTTGTGACTCTTACCCATATCCGCAGCCCGAAGAGTGTTTTTTGTACGCAATAAAATGTCCTTTGGCACATTTCGAATGTTAGAAGTGAAGGCAATCGCTTCATCAAGCAAATCACATTCGTCAACACATTTCCAAGCGAGGCCTTTTTCGACAGCCAGCTCGCCGCCAATAGATTGAGAGAAAAGAAGCATACTTGCAGCAGCATCCCAACCAGTCAACTGCCTAGTCATCCAAGTGGCTCCTCCTCCCGGATGCAATCCAAGGCCAAAAAATCTGGGTTCAAAAAGAGCTTTTTTCGAGACAATCCTCACGTCACAACCCACCGCCATGTTAAAACCCGCTCCAACAGCGGGCCCGTTTACGGCCGCTACAGTAGGAATCATACACTGCGCGACGCTCAAAAATCCGCTATAAATTCCTTTTAGTGTCTCTCTGTCGGGTTGAATATCTGCCAACTGCCCGCCGGCACAAAAAGAAGGTCCTTTCCCAGTGATTATGAGTGCTTTCACGCGCCCATCTCCCTCTGCTCTAGCAACACATGAGCGAATCTCACTACAAACTTCCAAACTTAGCATGTTCCGCTTCCGAGGGTTATTGAGTGTCAATATCGCCACATGATCATGAATTTCGAATAAAACTAGTGACATTTTGCATCCAAGTAAAAAAAGTGATTCAGGATAACATTTTTTTGACAATCTTTTACAAACGCTTGTGATGCTCTCGCATCGAAAAATTTCATAATGCATAAGGTCCATGATATTTTCCCAATCTTTCCCCGGGCACCTAGTTTTAGATTTTGATATTATCAACTAATATTAGGACGCATTATTTGCCAAAGATGTGCCAAATAAACCAGTTGAATCAACGCTTCTTCGGAGATAATTGATGTCTACAGATTTTGATTTATGCGTTATAGGGGGAGGTATCATCGGGGCAGGAATCGCTCAGGCGGCAGCACTAAATGGATTATCAACTGTTATTGTTGAACGAAAAGGATGGGGTTCCGGGAATACCAGCAAATCGAATAAGCTTGTTCATGGCAGCCTAGAGCATTTGACGGGGATGAACATTTTCCGAACTCGGCAAGACCTGGTCGAACGTCAAATATTAATGAGTATCGCGCCCGATCTTATAAAACCATACTGGTTTTATCTGCCTATCTTCGAGGATGATAGGCGATCTTCTTGGTCTACCCAATTGCAGTTAATGACATATGATATTTTGGCCGGAAAAAATAATCTTCCATGGCATAAAAAAATTGCTGAGAGCGAATGGCGCGATTTGGACGGCCTCAATCAATCAAGACTTGAGGCAGTTTATCAATTTAAAGATGCTCAAACAGATGCCCTTCTTCTAACACAAGAACTTGTAAGATCTGCAAAAATCCATGGCGCACTTGCCCTCTGTCCCGTAAATTTCGATGAAGCTATAAAGACCGCGGATGGTTATAACGTGCAAGTCACAAAGGGTTCTCGAACAAGGACTTTTGAATGTCGATTTATAGCTAATGCCACTGGAGCTTGGAGCTCTATCACAGCTGAAAGGATGGGATTGCTCAGTAAAATTCCGAACGCACAATATACAAAAAGCACATACATTGAATTTTCTCAGAAACTCAGCGACAAGCGCTTTTTCATCGAATCCGATCACGATGGAACAAGATTAATCGTGATGCCATGGCGAGGCGGGACATTGGTTGGAGCCACTGAGACACTATTCACTGGGAACCCGGAGCATGTCAAACCCACTGCGGAGGAGGTTGATAAATTGGTATCAACTGTACGTCATCACTTTCCACATTTTAACGATCCCCCATCACAAGCATGGTCTGGTCTCGGGAGTAAATCACTCACGAGAAAGCAAGCCAAGGGGCTTGATAAGCGCCTATTCTTCCTTGAACAGTCAAGGTACTTGGGTGTATACGGTGGCCAGCTTACAAGTTACAGAATTTTGGCCGAGAAGGCTGTGATCAATATATTACGTATATTGAATGAAACTATGGAGGACACTTTAGAAAAACCATTTGTCAGCTCTTCATCTATATCCATCTAACAAGATCTATCAATACTACTGTCGCCTCCAACTTGTGCCATTCCGACCATCTTCCAGTATCACTCCTCTTGCAGCCAACAAATCTCGTATGCGGTCTGCCTCGTTAAAATTCTTAGATTCTTTTGCCTTTTGTCTAAGTATAATTGCTTCATCAATGTCCTTCTCTGAAAGGGCATCGGGGGCATGAGCCTCTTTAAACCAATCGTCCGGGTTAGTTTGAAGCAATCCTAAAAACCGAGCCAGCGACAAAAGTTGAGCCTTCGCAAAAATCCGTTTCTCCTTTGACCCTTGCCTGCACAGACGCGCCAGCGAATGCAACTCGCTTATCGACACTGGTGTATTTAAGTCATCCAGCAATGCTCGGAAACCTTCATTGGCCAGGGGATCCACATCTACAGGGCTCAAATCTTCTGTGGATTTTAGACAACCATATAACGTGTCCAGCGAGCGCTTGGCAGAATCAAGCAAGGAGGCATTGAATTGTTGCTCTGACCTATAATGCGCCGACAGAATGACATAACGCAAAACTTCTCCCGGATAGTTTTCGAGCAAATCACAAACCAGTCTGAAATTTCCAACTGATTTGGACATCTTTTGACCATCGAGCTGAATAAACCCATTGTGCATCCAGAAATTTGCTAACGGCTTACCGCCATTTGCACAGCAACTTTGTGCAGTCTCGTTCTCATGGTGAGGAAATAAAAGGTCTAATCCTCCCCCATGAATATCGATGGTGGTGCCCAAATGCTTTTGTGCCATTGCAGAGCACTCTATATGCCATCCAGGCCTGCCTCTGCCCCAAGGACTATTCCAAGCCGGCTCTCCTTTTTTTGAGGGTTTCCATAACACAAAGTCGTTCGCATCTCGTTTATAGTTACCTATTTCAACGCGAGCTCCATGGGTTAAATCCTGCAATGACGTGCCCGAAAGTTCGCCATAATTAGGCATGGAAGCAACGGAGAAAAGCACATGTTTTTTAGATACATATGCAAATCCGTTTAAAATAAGAACTTCAATCATGTCCAGCATCTCGGGAATATGCTTAGTTGCGAAAGGCTGAATCGTGGGTGTTTGACAATTTAAATAAGCCATATCAGAAAAATAAAAATCTGCATAAAGTTTGGCTATATCTTCCGGTTTTTGACCTTGTTTCTTTGCAACGTCGATAATTTTATCGTCAACATCAGTGATGTTGCGCGCATAAATAACTTGCGGGAAAAGATACTTGAGAAGTCTGAAAAGTGTATCAAATATCACTGCGGGCCTAGCATTACCGATATGCACTCTGTTATACACGGTTGGGCCACACACATACATCGTGACGCGATTTTTATCAATGGGCTCAAACAGCTCCTTCTTTCTCGACATAGAGTTGTATATTTGTAATTCCATAGGGGGTCACTTGGCAGCTTGGCAGCTTGGCAAAAAATGTTTCCGAAGCATTATTTGCACTTGTTAGGGTTTTCTTTCAGTCCTATTGTACAGTTAAAAACCAGATCACTACTCGAACTCAATACACTATCCAAACAAAAGTAGCCCTCTCGCTCGAATTGGTAGTGTTCACCAGTTGAAGCCTCCATTAAGCTCTCTTCTGCCTTACAATTTTTCTTTATAACTAAGGATTCTGGGTTTATTTGTTCGGTAAAGGATTTGTTGCCCTCTTCAGGGAATGCAGTGCCAAATAACCTGTCATAGAGATAAACGGTGCAAGTTACCGCATGAACAGCTGAAACCCAATGAATAACACCTCTAGGCTTGACCCCCTGAGGAGGATTTTTGCCGATAGTGTTTTCTACTATTGTCCCATTGATCTGCTCAACTTCTCCCCTAGAATTTTTCTGTACACTTGTCGCCTTGACAATGTAGCCACCTCTGAGGCGAACATAATCTCCAAGAACCAGTCTCTTAAACTTCTTGCGAGAAAGAGAACCATCTTCACTAAAGTCGTCACGATCTATGAAAAGCATTGAGCTGAAAGGTACTTTTCTGGATCCAAGATCGGGGCGATCAGGGTGTCGAGGAATCTCTAGAACTTCCGTTTTTTCTAACTCATAGTTCTCTAACGACAAACGTACTGGATTCATTATGCACATAGCCCTGTAGGCATGCCGATTCAAATCATCTCTTATAAAATGTTCGAGTTGACTGATATCAACGATACCATCCGTTTTCGCTATCGCCAGACTATCACAGAAATCTCTTATTGCTCTCGCGCTGACGCCACGCCTCCGCAATCCGCAAATTGTTGGCATCCTTGGGTCGTCCCAACCATTTACAAGGGAGTCATCGACCAATTTTTTTAACTTTCGCTTGCTCAGAACCATGTAATTAATGTTCAAGCGTCCAAACTCATACTGCTTAGGTTTGGAAGGAACAGGAAGGTTTGAAATAAACCATTCATAAAGTGGGCGATTCGACTCAAATTCTAGCGTACAGATCGAGTGAGTGATTCCTTCAATTGCATCTCCCTGCCCGTGCGCGAAATCATACGATGGATAAATTTTCCATTCCGCGCCTGTGCGCTGGTGTTCAAGGTTTTTGATTCTGTAGATTACGGGATCTCGCAAATTAATATTGGGTGAACCCATATCTATTTTGGCTCTTAGAGTCATAGCACCTTCATCAATCTTCCCCTCTTTCATTTGTTCCAGAAGCCTCAGATTCTCTTCGGGGCTACGATTTCGATAAGGACTATTAGTCCCTTTTTCTTTGAGCGTACCTCGGTATTGTCTCATTTCTTCTACATTTAATTCACAAACAAAAGCTTTATCGACTGAGATGAGATATTTCGCCCACTCATAAAGTACGGGGAAATAATCTGAGGCGTGGCATATTTCTCCACTCCATCTATAGCCCAACCACTCCACATCTTCCACAATTGCGCGCACAAATTCGCTATCTTCTTTTTCCGGGTTGGTATCGTCAAAACGTAAATTGCATTCCCCCTGAAATGTCCTAGCCAACCCAAAATTCAAGCAAATTGATTTTGCATGACCGATATGCAAATATCCATTTGGCTCGGGTGGAAATCGAGTTTTGACCTTATCAATCGCATTTGATTCAAGATCAGATTGCATGATTTTCTGAATAAAGTGCAGTGGTTCTTCTAGATTGGACATGGTAAATACTTCTTACTTTTGGATCTACATTATAGCGCGTCTCACAAGATTCTTTAATCGAATGTTTACCTGAAAGCGTGGGTCTGTGTGATAATTAGTCTCGCTTTCATAGAGGTGGGATATTAATTGTTACTCTCTATTGTATTTTTGAGTCGCCCCACCTTACAATGCGTCGCTTTCTAATTAAGGACATCTATGATTACTTTCTCTACCACAATGGGTGATATCAGCATTACCCTGGATTTCGATAACGCCCCTATATCCTCCAAAAATTTTCTACAATATTGCCGCGATGGCTTTTATAATGGGACAATCTTTCATAGGGTGATAGATGGTTTTGTAATTCAGGGTGGCGGGCATGATGCAGATATGTCTGAAAAAGAAACTCGGGAGACCATTTTAAATGAGGCGGATAACGGGCGAGCAAATTCCATCGGAACCGTTGCGATGGCAAGAACCTCTGACCCCGATTCCGCATCGTCGCAATTCTTCATAAACGTTGCAAATAATGATTTTCTCAATCATACCGACAAGACTGATAACGGGTGGGGGTATGCTGTGTTCGGGGAGGTATCAGATGGTATGGAAGTAGTAGATAACATAAAATCAGTTCCTACAGGCACGGTAGGGTATGATCGAGATGTGCCAAATGATCCCATTGAGATCACTGCCATTCGAATCAGCGATGACTATGATGACATTTAAATAATTTCTTTGGTTAGCTACCATGGCTATTTTTTTTGTATCCGACGTACATCTCTCACCAAAACGAGCTCAAGTCACTTCCGCCTTTTACGAATTTTTGTCTTCGCACGGCAGAAAAGCAACTGATCTCTTTATTTTGGGCGACCTATTTGAGACTTGGATTGGTGATGATGACCCCTCTGATCTTGCAGTTACAACTCAAAATCGACTAAAAGAGCTTACTCTGAGCGGTACGAAATTATTTGTTCAACATGGCAACAGAGACTTCCTTCTAGGTCGTCGGTTTATGAACAAAACGGGTGCTGTGCTGATACATGACTATCATGTCATTGAGGCTTACAATCAACGCATACTTGTCACTCATGGAGATCTTCTGTGCTCAGATGATCTAGCATATCAGGCCTTTCGAAGAAAAACCCGAAATCCTATTTACCGATGGATTCTGAGTCATCTACCCTTATCAAAAAGACAAGAGATGGCGTCGAGATGGAGAGCTGAAACCACGCGTCAGAGTAGTCGCAAGCCTTCCACCATAATGGATGTGAGCCGCACGACTGTTCAACGCGTAATGTCGACCACTAACACTGTAAAATTGATTCATGGCCACACCCACAAGCCTGCTCGTCACAAGCTAAGCTCGGGTAATAAAGAGCGCATAGTGCTTGGCGATTGGGAATCGAGCGGCTGGGCGGTTAGGCTTGATCAAAAAGGCATCGAGCTTTTCGATTTTGTAATTTGAGGAAGCCAATGATTGGCAAAATGGTCTTTTGATCTAGTATAATAGTGAAACTTATGTTAGGAGATTGGAAATGGATATGAACGAACTTACGAACGATGTATCAGGCATCGCAATTTTGGACGATGAAGTTGGCAAAGTCTTAAGAAACACTTATCTCTTGTTGGGCGCTACTATTGCTTTCAGCGCTGTTATGGCGGCAATATCAATGGCCATAGGCGTACCTTACATGGGTTTTTGGATGCTACTTCCCTACATCGGACTACTGTTTATGATAGAGAAAACAAAAAACAGCGCGTCAGGGATAGCATGGGTGTTTGCTCTAACAGGCTTTATGGGGGTCACCCTTGGCCCAATTTTGTCGGCCGTACTTTCACTTCGAGGAGGCGAGCCTATTCTTATGGCTTTGGGGTCCACAGCGCTCACTTTTTTCGCGGCTTCGGCTTATGTTCTGAAAACACGAAAGAATCTAAGCTCTTGGATCGGTTTTCTAAGTGTCGGCATTTTGGTCGCATTCGTGTCACAGCTAATCAACTACTTTTTTCTCCAAATGCCGGCGCTTACTTCGGTTATAAGCTGCATTTTCGCAGTCGTTTCTGCGGGAATAATTATGTGGCAGACTAGTGAGATCATTCATGGGGGGGAGCGCAATTACATTTCAGCGACCGTCACGTTATTCGTGATGCTCTATAACTTGTTCTCGGTGTTCCTAACATTTTTCGGTTTGGGAGAAGAATAGGCCCGGACGTGCAATGCTTGTTCTAGATGGGGGGTTGACGATTGCCCCCTTGACATCTTCTGATTCATTGTAATTCGGTCTGCCTGATCCGAGGCGAGAATGAGTTTATCTGGAGAAAATAACTATTTAGACAATCTAAGCAACTGGGACGAGTCTATCGCGAGAAACCAAGCAGAGAGGTGGGATATCAACCTCACTGAAGAGCACCTAGAAATCCTGCATACTGCAAGGCGTTTCTATAACATTTATGGTTTCTCACCTTCTATGAGACCGCTCACAAAATTTGTGTCTGAGTCATTGCAAACTGAAAAAGGCAGGAGTATTTACCTTTTGACATTGTTTCCCGGCGCCTCAGCAATGTTGATCGCTGACATTGCCGGCATACCAAAACCAAGAAATTGCCTGTGATAGGAGAAATTCATGACGTCAAATTTGCTACATCTTGATTGCAACTCTGACTACTCTAATGCTGAAAAGATGGATGCCGAGACAATAGAAACTCATCTTGCACTAGTTTCCGGATGGGAACTAGTCTCGTCGACTAATGAATCTAGAATTGTTCGTACTTTTAGCTGTCAAAATTTCAGAAAGGCCATTGAACTAGCCAGCAAGATCGGGGCTGAGGCAGACAGGCAAGACCATCATCCGTCAATATTAGTGGAATGGGGAAAGTGCACTGTGACCTGGTGGACACATGCTCTCGGTGGCCTTCATCTTAACGACTTTATCATGGCCAAAAAGAGCGAAAAATTAGCCCTCCTAGATGATTAGTTACTCATACACCTCTATTTCGATTTTTTTGGAAAATAAAGGGGGATCGTGAGGAATGTGGTAATGGTTCCCCAGTAAGAGCTGCAAAGTGTGTTTGCCGGGAGAAAGTTTTATGCTAGTTTGAGTCTGGCCTTTGCCATAATGAATTATTTTTGCAGATGCTGGTATCGCCTTATCAAAATCAGGCATGACCGCCTGGTCTATCAGTAAGTGATGGTGGCCCGTATTATCAACTTGCACGCCCGCGGGCGCCACACCCATGCCTTTCAATCCAAAAAGTATATCTATGGGCTCCCCTGTTTTAAACTTATCGCCATCCAAAGGTTGGATGATGAAAACGGACGCTCCGTGAGAAGACTCACTGATATAATTTTCAGAACCTTTGACTCTTTCTTTCTCGTTGGGATATGCTTGTGTTGTCATTCCTAGAATTAATATCCACGCTAGGGCTCTTAGTGTCGTCATAACCTTCATCTCTGTGTATTTAAGTTAATTCTATTATACAAAAAATCCAATATTTGCGTTGGGGCAGGATTTATCCTAGGTAAATAAGTTACAAGCCCTATAATGCATAATCATTTATCGGTGTACTTAGAGAATTTCATTGGACTCCCCGACATTAAAGGCTTATAACGATGATCTTTCTAGGAAAGTCAATTGCTTCGAATCGAAAATAAGAAAATTCTATACCGATAATCTGCAGATCTACCCCTCGCCGCCAGAAGCCTTTCGATTGCGAGCCGAGTTCCGAGTGTTTCACGATGAAACTGGAGCGCACTATGCAATGACAGATTCCATTACGAAAAGGCCCTATATCATAAAAGAATTTAGAATCGCTGGACCAACGATACAAAATCTGATGCCAGTTCTTCTTTCCGCAATCAATGGCGATTTGGTTCTTAGCAAGCAACTCTTCGGGATAGAATTTCTTACCACCCTGAGCGGCGAAGCTCTCATCACGCTTTTGTATCATAAAAAGTTAGATCAAAATTGGAAGCAAAGCGCTTCAGAGGTTCAAGATACTATAGATGCGATGATAATTGGGCGGAGTAAAAAGCAAAAAATCACTCTAAAAAGTGATTTTGTGACCGAAGAAGTGGTTTTAGGAGCAAGAACGCTATTTTATCGTCAAGTCGAAACGGGTTTCACCCAACCAAATGGACAGATGAATATCAAGATGCTCTCGTGGGCACTCCAGCAAACTGAGGGTTCACAGGCCGATCTTCTTGAAATATATTGCGGCAATGGGAACTTTACACTAGCTTTAGCCGATAACTTTGAAAAAATCTTGGCCGTAGAAATTTCTAAACTCTCTATTAAGACCGCACAACACAATGCTCGCGCGAATGGCATTAAAAACACGTCATTCATAAGAATGTCCAGCGAAGAACTGACTCAGGCGATTGACGGGATAAGGCCTTTTCGACGACTTAAAAATATAAACCTAAACGAATTTAATTTTTCTACCGTGCTGGTGGATCCTCCGAGGTCTGGACTTGACCCCACAACAATTTCACTCATCCTTCGCTATAAAAAGATAATATATTTTTCATGTAACCCACTGACCCTAATGAAAAATTTAATCGGAATCTTACCCACACATAAGATTGCAGCGGTAGCCGTCTTCGATCAATTTCCTTGGACGGATCACCTAGAAGTCGGATTGGTACTAGAAGCTCAGCGGAATTGAATGCCGACCAAAATTAATCTCATACTTCTGAGTCAGAAAGCTTATTACTATTTGGTAGCATTTCGTGTTTAAACTGTTTCTTTGTCTTTGCTCCCAATTGTCTTAGTTCCTCACTCCTGCCTACTAGGTTTCCTTTTCCTGTTAAGAGGCGTTTTTTTGCATCTCCGAGCACATCTTTACAACGTTGAAGGTATTTGTCTGCCTCATCCAGAGCATCAACATACCGAACAAATCCGTCGTAAAGCCGCCCAGCTTTCTCTGCGATAATCTTTGAGTTACGATTTTGATCATCGTACCGCCATAGGTTCTTGATGGTTTTGAGTGTTACTAACAAAGTGCTAGGACTTACAAGAACTATACTTCTCTCATACGCATCTACCATCATCTCTGGAGCATGATCTAAAGCTAGCATAAAAGCAGCTTCGATAGGCACGAATAAAAGAACAAAATCTAGGCTGTTGACTCCCTCTAGTTGATCGTAATTTTTGGCACTAAGGCTCCGTATGTGTGTTTTTAATGAGTTAATATGCTTTCCTAAGCACTGATCTCTCTCCAATGCGTCCTGACTATTAAAGTACCCCTCGTAGGCGACCAAGCTTACTTTTGCGTCAATGACGATGTCCTTTCCTTCTGGCAAGTGGACAATGATATCTGGCTTCTTTGTTTTGCCTTGTTCATCGGTTTTAGATGCTTGTATATCGTATTCTCTACCTCTTTTTAGACCAGAATCTTCAAGAATTTTTTCAAGTATAAATTCTCCCCAATTACCTTGGAGTTTACTATCGCCACGCAAGGCATTTGCAAGGCTTACTGCATCCTCTGAAACTCGCATCGTGTGTTTTTGCAATTCACTTATCTGACCTATGAGTTTATTACGATCTGCAGTTTCCTTATCATAAGCACTCTCTACTTGTTTTCGAAAGTCTCCAATATCCCTTCGCAAGGGTTCAATAGAGTTTTCTATCGTCAATTTACTCTTGGCCGCAAATTGAGTTTGCTTTTGCTCAAAAATACGGTTCGCAAGATTTTCAAATTCATGCGACATACGGGTTTTCGTAGTATCCAAGAGTTCAATCTTCTCCTTGTACTCGTTTAATTGACGTTCCAATTTGACGCCGAGGGAAGCTACTTCTTTTTCTAATTCTAGGTTCTGTCTCTCTTTGTCATGTATAGAATCAATCAAATTTGTTTCCGATTGCCGGCTTTGTTCGAGCTGAGTTTCGAGTCGTATAACTTGCCCTTTCTTTGCAAAGCTGTTGATTAAATAACCACCCATTGCTCCAACAGCAAAAGTGGCTAGTCCGACGAACATGCACAATACTTGTATAGATAATTCCATAAAGATATTGTATCAGCAACATTTCCCTATTGGGGATTAATCGATTTTACCACTGGACAAAATCTAAAAGGGAAAAGTGAAATGACAAGGCCAACATCTTTGCCCTCTATGATCGATATTTCGATATTCGAACAGGCTTTGGAAGATGAGAGCGGGCTTATAATCGTGCCTAACGAAAGGTTAGCCAATCAAATATGTGCTGCTTGGAGCCATATGAAACATCCTAACCTGAGCGCCTGGCAGTCTCCTAACGTTCATTCCATGCTCTCATGGCTAAAAAGCTGTTGGGACGAAATGCATGATCTTCATATAGAATCAGTCACGCCCTGGGCAATGGCCGAGCGCGCTCAAAGACTATATTTTTGGGAAAAAACGATAAACAAGTATAACCCAGGAATGAGCGCACGCTTCAGTTACTTGGCTGATGATACATACAGTGACCTCTGCAGTCATCGTTTGCATATTGAAGGCGTTCCGGGCGATACCATCAGTTCGCAACAATTCAAGCTCTGGTCTAGAAACTATATCAAACTAATGGAACATAATGGTTTTCTGCACCCAGAGACATGTTGGGAGTTTATAAAAACAAATCTAGAAAATAACAAACTTCAAACCTACCGAACCGTGTATCTATACGGATTCCAATCTATACCACCTCTTCAGATGGACATATTGGATAACGCGGCAGATCAATGTGTGTTGCTGGATCCTTTTTGTGTGGACATGATCGAACGACTAGCCGATGCGAATCAGACTGTCCGCTCACTTTTTCAGACCAGATATAGCAACATTGAGAACATGTCCAAAGCTCGGAAAATAAAATTTCATGATCCCGAGGAAGAACTCAATGCAGCAGCAACTTGGGCGGCTGGTGAACTCCAAACGAACTCCCATCAACGGATCGGAATTCTGATCCCTGATTTGCCCCATCGACTCGATCAAGTTTATCGATCTATTGACAGGGTATTGCGCGCAAAAAATTTAGATATGCCGGTAAATTTTTCTGCTGGGTCGCCTCTGTCTGGAACTCCTTTGATATCAGGTGCCTTAGAATTACTCTCTTCTATCGCAAATGAGCAGCCGTTATCGTTCTGGCTTCGACTGATATACTCCCCATACTCAGCTTTTGAATTACTGCCGCTTCAAGTAAAGTCAGATAT
>CAJWMT010000072.1:0-12687 GCA_913044275.1 uncultured Cellvibrionales bacterium | reverse complement strand
CGGGCGGCAACGCAATGACGCAGTTAAAGCGGACTTGCAGTGGTTAACTATCTATCAGCGAATTGAACTACAGCTGAACCTTCTTATCAAGCAGATGACGTTTGCCGGCATCGAAATGTAATTTCCGACGAATAAATAAATCTTATATTGCTGCGCCCCGAACTAGCAGTCACTGAACAATTTGCCGGATGGTAACTGAGTGTCACAAAGGAAGGCGTCCTTCATGTTGGACTCAATAATAATGGCTCGGGCCAACTTGGCCCTGCCTAGATTAGTGTCTGTCAAGTTTGTGGAGTTCAAAATCGCCCCCTCAAGACGCGCGTTACTCAGATCCGATCCCGACAGGTTGGCCAGAAATAGGTTGGCACCCGTAAGATTAGAATAACTTAAATCCATCTCACTCAAATCCGCCCAGCTCAAGTCGCAGTATTGGCATTCCTTGGACTTCTTGATTCTCTGTATGGACGTAGCGTCAAACGCGAGAGTGTCGGTTAAAGGAGCAAGCGATATAACCGCCGCTAAAGGTATCATCGCTCTCATACCCGTGACAAACGCAAATAGTGAGGTCATGTTGTTCTCCTGTTTAATGGTCATTATTTACGCATCGACTCAGCGCGTTGATCACCTAAGCGGAAAAAACCGGAGTTAGCTTTAAGTTAATGTTTGGACTTTTTCTTTTGACCTGACCGTTAGCAAATGAAACGATTCTGTTAGATTGGGGATTTTCGAATCGCGTTATCTTTTTAATCATGATTGAACGCTTTCAAGCGGGCGTGGTGAGCTTTTAAAAATAATTTTTGCCTTGGTCAAAGCTGGTTTCGAACAAAGCGATTTGATGGCGTCGATCCGATCAAACCCCAAAATCGATGATAATCTCCAGTTATCGAAAAAAGTTGAAAAGCACCGATAGAGCAACACTTAAAATAAGGCAAGTCACAATTGGGAAGTAAAAAGAAAAGTTTCCTGATTGAAAAATCAAGTCTCCAGGGAATCGCCCGAGCGGTAGTTTTGTTATAAAAGGCCAAATAAGGCCGATAACTACTAAGCTGATTCCCAGTATTATGATGGTTTGTTGCATAGTATTTCATTCCTCAAAAAATGAATTAAAAAAGACGTTTTTACTAGTCAGTTTGAACCTTCTGCATCGTGAACGACCCATCGGTTGATCAGATAGCCTTTTCCTGAAAAAGAAATGGATTGACTTATCTGTGCATACGATACTGCTGTTTAATAATAAGTTCCGCTTTGCCAGATCACGCACAGCAGAAGCAACATATTAGACCTTGTTGCGTCCATTCCCAAAGATAAAAAGGTTATAAAATCATGAATATTACATTTCGGATATAAAAAAGGTTGAGCTAAATTAAAGCATTGAAATTCCGCCTATTATTCAACCAACAAACCGTTTAACAGCTGTCCCTCAGCGCAGCAACTTTTACGAGAGAAATCTCAAGGCTGACAGGATAGCCATTTGACTGCATCTTAGTCACACTCAGATAACTTAATGGTGGCTCCCGTGGCTTAATGGCATGACTTTTGCTGAAAGTTTAAGAGGTCATGCGAGGCAATTGTGAGGAATTCTTTTTGGAATAACTACAGCTCTGAGCATTTTTTTGATGAGGCAATCACTGCCCGGGGCAATCCACGGGTAGCCTCTAGGGAGCTAGTAAAGTTTTTTAAAAGCCTTTCAACTCAAGAAATGCGTGAGAGAAGGGTAGCCGCTGAACTCGCGATTCGTGAGATGGGCGTGAGCTTCACCGTCTACTCTGACAACAAAAACCTAGACAGAGATTGGCCCTTCGACATTATCCCGAGGGCGATTTCATCGACTCAATGGGACTCTGTTCAGAGAGGCCTTAAACAAAGAACTCAAGCACTTAATCGATTCATAGACGATGTATACAACGAACAAAAAATTTTTTCAGCAGGCATTATACCTAGCGACGTCGTTTTAAAATCTAAAAACTTCAAAGAAGCATGCAAAGGAATTTCGCCAGCATTCGGTGCATGGGCACATGTATGCGGCACAGATTTAGTGCGAAATCATAATGGCGAGTTCCTTGTTTTAGAGGATAACCTTCGCGTGCCATCTGGGGTTGCTTATATGTTAGAAAACAGAGAAGTAACCAAGCGTGTTCTGCCCGAGTTATTTCAAAACTATAGTATTTCTCCTGTGGACGATTATCCAAGTCAGTTGCATAAAACGTTGGTGTCGCTCTCGCCGAGGAGGATTCGAAAACCAGTTGTGGTTGTCCTGACGCCTGGTATATTTAATTCGGCCTACTTTGAACATGCGTTCTTGGCTAGAAGCATGGGAGCCGAGCTCGTTGAGGGGGCAGATCTCTTTGTGGGTGATGAGAATGTTGTCTACATGCACACCGTTGATGGTCCCGAACGAGTTGACGTAATTTACAGAAGAATCGACGATGATTTCCTTGACCC
Source organism: uncultured Cellvibrionales bacterium (assembly GCA_913044275.1). Lineage (GTDB taxonomy): Bacteria > Pseudomonadota > Gammaproteobacteria > Pseudomonadales > Porticoccaceae > TMED48. The sequence goes on along the minus strand of CAJWMT010000072.1, from coordinate 10,245 downwards.
AGAAGTTTTTCGCGAAGACTCGATGATCGGTGTCAGAGGCTTGATGAGGTCTTGGAGAAGCAGAAAAGTAGCTATTGCGAATGCGCCGGGTAGCGGAGTAGCGGATGATAAGGTTGTTTATGCTTATGTCCCAAAGATGATTCAATACTATCTAGAAGAGAATCCTATAGTCTCGAATGTTGTGACCTATTTGTGTTCGGAAAAAGATTCCTTGCAATATGTCACAGACAACATTCACGAATTGGTGGTAAAACCGGCGAATGAGTCCGGTGGCTATGGGTTGATGATAGGACCAAAGGCTACCGAGGAAGAGCATGAAAAGTTTAAACGTAAAATAGCCAAGAACCCACGCAATTACGTGGCTCAGCCTACACTTAAATTGTCAACAGCCCCGACTTACATTGATGACAAAGTCGATGCAAGACACCTTGATTTGCGGCCTTTCATTCTAACAGGATCTGAAAATTGGGTCACACCGGGCGGGCTGACTCGGGTTGCGCTCCGAAAAGGGTCTCTCGTGGTAAACTCCTCCCAAGGAGGGGGGAGCAAAGATACCTGGATTGTGGATACAGGAGATTGATTATGCTGTCGCGAGTTGCCGAGAGAGTTTTCTGGATGGCGCGCTATTTAGAGCGGGCCGAGAGCACAGCGAGGATCGCCAACACGTTTAGTCAAATTAGAATGGATCTGCCTCGAGGATCTGAGTTGCCTTGGCAAACCTTGCTAGAAATTTTCGGTGCAGATGGAAATTTTGACGGTGGTAAGCGAAGCGTGAGTGAACACGCGGTGCTAAATTTTATGCTTGCTCGGGTTAGCAATCCGAATAGCATTCGTTTTTCGGTGACTGCAGCTCGTGAGAATGCTCGTACCGCAAGAGATGTTCTGCCTGAAGAAGTATGGGAGCTTGTGAATGAACTTCATTTATTCACGAAAGAGTATGCAGAAAAGTCGGTAGCCCGCCGAAATCGTTTTGATTTCCTTATACAAATTGTAACAAGGTGCCAAACACTGAGCGGATTAATGATGACCACTCAAACGCGAGATCATGCATACCGTTTCATTACCTTCGGACATCTTGTTGAGCGATTGGATCTAAATGCGCGGGTAATATTGGCTGTTGCTGCAGCAATTGATTCTCGGGGTGGCGCAAATCCCGCATTTGATGGACTTATCTGGGCTGGCTTTCTCGAGGCACTTTCCGCTCTAGGCACCTATAGAAGGTCTGTTGGGCCAATGGTCGAACCTCAATCAGCCTTAAATTTCGTGATCCGAAATCCGGATCTTCCCAGATCAATTGTTTATTGCCTCAACACCATTAGAATGTCACTCAAGAGTATGAAAAATAGTGAAAGGGTGATTCCGCCCATAGATCAAAGTTTGAAAAAAATATATACCTTCGATGCGGAAGAAATGGCGGATGAATCGGTGAGTGATTTCGTGGGTGAGGTACAAAGATGCGCTGAGAGACTCACAAATAACGCAATGAAAAACTGGTTCTTGCCGATTAGCTCATGAAGAGATTCTACTGCGATTGCGGAGCTGAGATTTTTTTCGAAAATCAGCACTGCGGGAAGTGCGCGAGAACATTGGGTTATGATTTTTACTCAAATATGATGATCCCCATAGAGTATGAGGAATCTGAATATTATGTATCGAAAGAGGGGACCTCATACCGACTTTGCGGCAATTGGATAGATTTCAATACATGCAATTGGTTGGTTCCGAGGGAGAATTCCCATAAGTTGTGCTATGCATGTAGGTTCAACCGAACAATACCCGATCAAACAAATTCGGGCATTGGTTACCCAAAAAACTTTTTTCGGTGGTATCGATTAGAACAAGCTAAGCGCCGCCTTCTATACACACTATTGGAGATGAAATTTAAACTGACTAACGGGTGGGATGATAGGGAGAACGGACTCTTATTCGATTTCATGGAAGATCACGAAAGTGGGGGGCAAGTGGTGAAACCAGTGACCACTGGTTATGTGTCTGGAATCATAACAATTAACAGCAAAGAGGCAGATGATGTTGAGCGTGTTCAGGCAAGATCTGCTCTCAACGAGCGGCAGAGGACGATTGTTGGTCACTTCCGTCATGAACTAGGTCACTACTGCTGGGATAAGATATTTTGCCAATTGCCATTAGCAAATTACTTTGAACACGTCTTCGGTGAAGCGAATTTGAACTACAAAGAGAGCATTGATCTTTACTATAAAAAAGGTCCTCCGAGAAATTGGCATGACGGATTCATCAGCGCTTATGCTTCATCACATCCCTCCGAAGATTGGGCAGAGACATGGAATCATTTTCTGTTGATTTACGATTGTCTCGAGACCGCTCGTGAATTTGGTTTGACTTCTGATTATCCAAGCATCACAGACCTAAGCGGCTCTGTACTTATGTGGCGCGAGTTAGCAGTGACGCTAAATCAATTGAACCGAAGTATCGGCCTAAATGACGCTTATCCCTTTATCATCACCCGTCGAGTGGAAGAAAAATTGAGATATGTCGCCGCAGTTATTAATGAATATACGAGTACTGCCTCTGCAAATGAGTTGGGCCGAGAGCCATTTAAAGAACACTAGATTTAATGAGCAAAAAGCATCAGCAAATTTTTTGTTATGGTCCCCTCAAAGCTTTAAGAAAAGAGAAAGAGATCGTATTTTCTTCGGCATCGTGAGAATCTCATCGATAACCTCAAGGCATTGGCCTTTAGAGCGGAACACGCACGAGTTTTTAACGTTTATCGAACTTGATGTGGAACTCATGCATAGGCATAAAAAACATGCTGAATTTATGAACCGGCAATGGTAAAGGCTTTAATAATCGGAAATTGTCCATTCGCTTAATTATGGCCTGAAAAGAACTTATCAATTCTTGTCGCGCCAGCAAAGCACCAGGACAAAAATGCGGGCCGCTGCCGAACGCCAAGTGGGCACCGACACCTTTCCGATGCAAATCGAATTCATGAGGGCAAACAAACTTCTCAGCATCTCGATTAGCCGGACCATACCCAACCATAACCAATGCGCCAGCAGGAATCAGCGTGTCGGAAATCTTGACGTCTTTGGTTGCTTGTCGCATAAGAAATTGGACCGGACTTTCCCATCGCAGTACTTCCTCTACAAAAGGTTTTATCAATGAGTGATCTGAACGCAGTTCATCTACCACCTCTGGCATACGAACCAGCACCCACATGCCATGATTGATAGCACTTTGAGTGGTCTCGAACCCGCCGGTTATAAGTTGACGGACCACATTCTGTAACTCGCTCGTATTAAGCGGGTCATCATCACCATATGCATTCACCATTGCAGATATCAGATCCTCTCGAGGGTTTAATCGCCTATCTTCAAAAACATCAGCCAGAAATTTTTGTGCTTCGAGTTCGATTCCAGCGTCGCTGCATATTTCAGCCTCTGTCGCAGTTGGAGAATAGGCCGCCCCTAGCATTGCATCAGCCCACATTTTAAAGGTTGATACTTGTTTATATTCCAGACCAAGTTGCTCTGCCACGATAATGCCCGGCATCTCCATTGCGAAGTCTTGGCTAAACTCACATTCCCCATTATCAATAAATTTATCTATCAGATTATTCACCACATTGTCTATGCGCGGCGTCATGGCTCTAACGTGCTTTATGCTGAAAACACGATCTACCAATTTTCGATAGCGGTCATGTTTCGGAGGATCGGTTCGCTGTAAAGTTTGAACATGCTCCCACCCACCCCCATCGCGGAGTACCGATTGATAAAGCCCCGGAAAAGGCCCTCGATCTGTCACTTTGACATTGTTGCTGAACGATCGATAATCTTTCAGGAGCTGTTTCAGGTCCTGGTATTTCGTGATGACATAAGTCCCTGTCTCCGGGATCTTGTAGACGGGAGCTTCGTGGTGAAGTATGTTGTAAAAATCAAAAGGATCGCTGCTAACTATGGGGTCTAATAGACTGAAGTCTTTCATGTGCTCTTGGGACATTTTTTCCTCCTCAAAATACAGCTTACCCACTGGAAATTAGATTTCATTAGAACTCCTTAATAAACTGCCGAGTATCTTTTTATAATTTACTTGCTCGGAATTTTAGGCCCCGCTCTATTTTTATAGAAGAATATCATTGGGGTAAAAAATACTTGTACACTACTCCTTAGGCCAACACAGACAGAAAGTATAGCGTTTTGTCAGTGGTGTTTCAGGGTTTAAATAGTGGTTAATTGTTATAAATGATAACCAAGCTAAGCAATTGAAGAATATGAGGCCCAATGATCAAAAAACTTTCCCAGTGATACTGTTATTGGCGGGTTGCTCGAAAGGCGAGCAGGATATCAATGTCGCGCAGACTGGCAGCGATTTGCTAGTTAATAATTCGGCAGCGCAACTAAAACTTTATACTTTCAACTGCGGCGATATACAGGTAACGGATTTAGATATATTTGCCTCTAGTGGCGACTATGTTGGACAGCAAAAACACTTAGCTAACACGTGTTATTTGATTCGCCACGCCGAGGGAGATTTAATCTGGGACCTAGGCCTGCCCGCAGAACTGGACGGTGCGGGGGCCTTAGTTAACGGCCCCTTTTCCCTTACCCTTGAATCCACCCTGCAAGATCAGTTAGCTCAGATAGGCATATCGGCGGCTGATATTGAATTCATTTCGATTTCTCATAGCCATTTTGATCATACGCGTCAAGCAGTAATGTTTCCGGATGCTACTTGGTTAGTTCATCAAGATGAGTATCAATTCATGTTTGGCACGGAGGAGAGCAAGGAACAAAATTCGGCTTTTGCGGTATTTGAGAGGACAGAATTTAGAGGTAACTACGATGTTTTTGGTGATGGGTTGGTCGTTATACTTGAGATGCCGGGTCACACTCCTGGGCATACAGCCTTGCAGCTTACAATGCCTGAAAGCGGTATCATACTGTTAACTGGGGACCTTTATCACATGAGTAAAAGCCGCAAGTTGCGCCTTGTTCCGCGTTTCAACACCAATGAGGCAGAAACGAGGGAATCGATGATGCTTTTCGAATCGATAGCCTCGGAGTTGGGAGCTAGGGTAATTATTCAGCATGAACCTGAAGACGTTGCCTTGCTCCCGAAACCACCACAATTTTTACAGTAGCGTTTTTGTCGAATAGACAGCGGCTTGAGTTAAAAAAGACCGCTCATACCATCATGACATGTGGTGGGTCAGTTTGGATATGCACGGTGAGAATTAGGCAGCTCTCTAGTCCGCTTTGAGGCCGGGCAGTTCCCGACACAACCCGTTAGCCAAGATTGGTCCAAAGAATTGAGGTGCTGTGGTTAATGCTGCAAATAGCCCATCATTTAAAAGTATCAAACTTCGCTTCAAAAAAGCATTGACAGATTTTTATGGGTGGTTTTTCAGCTGGCAGAAAGTGCCATTGAGTTCAGCAATATATACTCTTAACACGATTTTTGAGAGCATGAACTACAAATCTTTCACGGGGAGATATGAGTGACGATTTTCGGAAAAGACGAAGAAGCTATCAAGCGATTCGAGGCCAGCATGCCTCTCCCAGATATCAAGTCTAGACATTTCAATCAGCCAAAATCTCTGCATCTCTCGAAGGTAGCTATTGTCACAACTGCCGCTCTTCACCGGGAGGGCAGTCATGGGTTTGAGCTGGGAGACAGCGACTTTCATTATGAGATCTTACCTGCAGACGCTAGAGATATTTCATTGGGACACCACAGCGTAAATTTTGATCGCGGTGGTTTTGCCGCTGACATCAATGTTGTGTACCCAATTGATCGTCTTCACGAATTTTCGGATGATCGAGTTATCGGTGAGGTAGCTGAAAATCACTATTCGTTTGCGGGCAATCAATCGTCAACAGTTTCGGAAATTCGCTTGGATTCTGGCCCAAATTGTGCCCAAGAATTACTCAAAGAAGGTGTAGATGTTGTTTTACTTACCGGCACATGACTTCTGTGTCCGCGTACCGTGTGTACGCTTGCTCATGTCCTTGAAGCTGCGGGTCTTGCAACTGTCGTTATTACCTCATTGAGGGGCGTTGCAGAACGCATGGGAGTTCCGCGGACGCTCCATGCTCCATTTCCGTTAGGCTTGCCGCTGGGAAAACCAGGTGATAAAAACTTTCAGTCTGAGGTTTTGAGAGCCGCATTCGCGCTGTTGCAGGAGCCTGCTGGGCCAATAATTAGGGACTTTCCGATAAAGATAAGCTCGTCCCAGAGTGAACCTTTGGTCTGCCCGTTGCCGCCAAAAATCGACAGTGACAAGCATCCTGCTGTTGACGAGGCTCATGCTTTGAAGCGCGCCTATGACCGCGCCTTTCAGAAAAACGCAAGAACGTCTGTGGGCATGAGAATTAGCGCTGAAGACGTCCCTAGCGCGCTTGAAAAGTTCGCAAGAGTAGCCTCAGGAGAGCAGTGGGATAAACTAGGTTTTTCGATTGAATCCATTTATGGAACGGCCCATGATATTCGAACATATTATGAGGAGCTCGCTTGTGAGATTGCAGATAGCCCTATAGAACCATGGGCAACTGAGCAATGGTTTTATGATTCAACGGAGGCAGGTCAAATCATTTTAAAGGCAAGGCGGGCGATGCGAGATTCCAAAGTGGATAAATCGGTGTGGTTTGGCTTAGCACCTGCTGGGAGGGAGTAAAATATCCATTTTCTCAGGGTAAGATGTAGGCGCAAGAAAGTCTAGATATACGGTGCGGAAAAACAGTTATAAACACAAGCTTATTGGTAGGCCCTGATTATTCCTCTAATCATTGGTTTTATTCATCACTAGAATATAAAATTTACTAAATCAGCATTACTGCAGGTATGGATCTAAATCTATTTTTCTATCAACTTGTGTGATTGCTCTATTCAGGGGTGATGCGTGTAAAAAGATGGGGCGGTGCAAAAACTCTCTTTTGCAGTATTTCCAACTTGATGAATACTTTTTTTGATTAGAGGTAGAATAATGAAAAAAATACTCTTACTGGGAAGCGGAGAACTCGGAAAAGAGTTCACAATAAGTGCCAAGCGCTTAGGGTGTTATGTGACAGCTTGTGATAGCTACAATGGCGCCCCTGCAATGCAGCTCGCAGATCATTTTGAGGTGTTTGACATGCTGGATGGTGAACTTCTTTCACAGATAATTGATCAGCATCAGCCTGATCTCATCGTGCCGGAAGTTGAGGCAATTCGCACAGAGGTATTGCTTCAGAAAGAGGAGCAAGGTCATATAGTCGTTCCCACCGCTAGAGCAACAAACCTTACCATGAATCGCGATCGCATAAGAGACAGAGCGGTCGATTTGGGTCTACGCACCCCAAAATTTTGCTATGCGGAATCAATGGATGAGCTCCACACATTGGCTAATGATATTGGCTTTCCTTTGGTACTAAAACCAGTGATGAGTTCGAGCGGAAAGGGGCAGAAGGTTGTGAACTCAGCAGAGGATCTAGAGTCAGCATGGTTTTACGCTATAGAAAACATGAGAGGCGATAGAAAGCGGGTCATTCTCGAGGAATTTGTTCAGTTTGAGTTCGAGATTACCTTGCTCACAGTCAAGCAACATGAAGGAGAAACGTTATTCTGTACCCCAATCGGACACTATCAGGAGCGCGGTGACTATCAGAATAGTTGGCAAGACCAGCCAATGTCGGACGCTCTGCTCGAGCGGGCAAAGCACATGGCTAGAGTTGTTACAGACGATCTGGGAGGCGCTGGAATATTTGGAGTTGAATTTTTCGTTACTAAGGATGAGGTTATCTTTAGTGAACTTAGCCCGCGACCGCATGATACCGGTATGGTCACCATGTACACTCAGAATCTCAGTGAGTTTGATTTGCATGCTCGAGCGATATTGGGTCTGCCGATTCCTGAGATTAGATTAATCCGCGAGGGTGCTAGTCATGTGATTTTGGCAACTGATAGTGGCGACAGATTCGGATTTATTGGAATTGATGAAGCGTTGAAATTCTCTGATGTCGATGTGAGAATTTTTGGCAAACCAACTACGCGACCACATAGAAGAATGGGGGTGGTTTTGGGGCCAAATGTGGAAACTGCAGCCGCCGCGGCAAAAAAAATAAAGGTGGTCTGAATTCGATGAAGATCGTCGTTGGTTTTGTAACCCGTGTTTTTGACTTTGGTATTTTTTCATTCATAATCACGCCTTTGAACTGTAAATAAAAGGAGGTGATCCAGTGTCTATCAATTATTGTTTCACTGGGAGCCGCATGGCTCCCTTTTATTTTGCGTTGGATTGTTTTTTTGAGTAGTGGGACCTCGCCGGCGAAGCAGGTTGCAAGGAAGCATTGGTGGTCTTTTTTCTTTGACGCGCCGTAGGCCCTCGTAATACTTTTTTTGGAAGGGCGAAATGCGTTTGGGACGGAGACTTTTTTCAAGCAAGTTGATTAAGCGTGGTGGCTTGGGCTTGATGATTTTTTTTACTTTAAAAGGACTTTTCTATTTGGCCTTGATCGGGGCTGGGTACTTTTATACCCAACTATAACCGCCCTCAGTTAGTTTGATCCACTTTAAAGTTGCAGGTTTTCGAGATAAATTTCAACACTGGTGTTGCAAGCTGCCTCTTTATCATTTCCCCCGATGAGTTTTATTTTGAAATCTGGCTTGAGCATAACTCAGTATGGGTAGATTAGTTGATGGGATTTGGCATGTTTCGTCAGTTGTTAAGTCTGATGGCAGGGGCTCCTATGACAGGTTGCCGAGGACATTCCTTGATACAATTTCTTCTTCGCACCCAATATATCGCCCTGAAGCTAATCGTTACCACTTGTATGCGAGCTATGCGTGCCCCTGGGCAACAAGGGCTCTTATTTACAGGCAACTGAAAGGTTTGGCAGATTACATTTCTCTGGATGTAGTGCACCCAGACATGGGTGATGATGGCTGGATCTTTGATGATACTTTTAAAGGCTCTTCCAGAGATTCTTTACATGGCTTTAAATTTTTGCGGCAGGTGTACCTAGAGGCTGACCCTCTGGCAAGCACCAGCGTGACAGTTCCGATCCTCTGGGACAAAAAGACAGGATCAATTGTTAATAATGAGTCTTCTCAGATCATTCGAATCTTTAATTCTGCATTTAATGATCTCAATGGCAACACTGATGATTTTTACCCGTCGTCATTGAGGCAGGAGATAGACGACTTGAATGAAAAAATCTATCAGACAGTCAACAACGGCGTCTACAAAACCGGCTTTGCAACTAATCAAGAGAGCTATGATGAGGCTGTCACTAGCTTGTTTGATACGCTGGATGAGCTAGATCATAGGGTAACAAACTCCAAGTACCTCCTTGGTGATGAAATGACCGAGGCCGATCTTCGCTTAGTCCCTACTTTGCTCAGATTTGACCTCGTTTACTTCACGCATTTCAAGTGTAATTGGAAGCGAATCGTGGATTACAAAAATCTCCATCGATATATGCTAGATTTGTATTCTGTTCCAGCGATTAAAGATACTTGCCATCTTGACCATATCAAGCGTCATTATTATTTTAGCCATGAGGGCATTAACCCCCATAGGATCATTCCCAAAGGTCCTCAAAAAATTTTTTGAAAACTTGAACGAAACATGCTGATTAACTACCGAGGATAAAGACTCCAGTCCTCCTCTATAAGCAGTCTAGAACAGCTCAAATTTTTTCATATGTACTACTTAGAGTGTGGTTCAGTTGAAACGACAGCGCTTTGATGGCGGTTTTGTCGGGAATTCAATTTTGCAGACTTCTAATAGCTTTATGTTTGTAAATTTAAACAAAATAAACGTAAGAGGAGTGTTTTTTCGAACTAAGTTGTCAATGCATTGATACACTTACGGCTATGAAATGGAATGCCCTCAAGTGCATAAATTGCTGAAGAGGTGATTCTGATTTCTCAATGCTACCAGCCCAACTTTTCGGCTTACAATAAGGACTGAGTTTACTAAGGATTCAAAAATATGAATTTAAAAGAACACACAAGAACCCCGACTTTGTTTCATCAATGGCGCGAGGCATCAGAGGGCTCGTTAAAGGAAAAAGAGGCATATTATAAACTGGTGCAACATACCTATAGGGGTACTCGGTTCTGCGATGAAAAACTTCAGTCTGCACATCATGACTTAATCAATGGTGGTTTGAACGGGGCAAGCAGAAAACTTAAGAAAAATTTGCACGCATAGATCTTGGGTCCGCGTAGCTATGACTTTCAACATTATTAAAAATCTGACCAATCCTGTTCTTTTAGGACGGA
>CAJWMT010000071.1:0-12843 GCA_913044275.1 uncultured Cellvibrionales bacterium | reverse complement strand
CCACATAACCCACACCATAGGGCTTGAAGGTCTCTACAGTCTCATCACTCACATAAGGCGATTTTGGCAAAAAACTCTGAATCGTCCAAGTCCATAGAGAACCTCTGTCGCCCAACTCAATAACATTGCTGTCATTGTGACCACAGTTTCTGCAGGATGATTGTGCAGGGAAGCTTACCTCTCCGCAGCGGGGGCACTTGCCCCCTAAAAGAACGGGATTGCTCGCGGGCCAGGTGAATAGGTTTGGATGTATAGGACAATCTGTCATAAGCAAATTCTCTCTGCCAACTATTTATGGATTGCCTTGCTAATGGAGTCAAGCACTGACTCATGAATTGATTCCGATACCGTAGGATGAGGGAAAATTGTTTTTGCTAGCTGTTCGTGACTCATTTCAGCACCCAAGGCAACAACAAGTCCTTGAATCTGCTCAGTTACTTCGGGACCAATCATATGGGCACCAATCAATTTCCCGGTCTCGGCCTCGAAGATCGTTTTGACGAGACCGTTCGGTTCGTTGATTGCGATTGCCTTACCACTAGCTTGAAGATCAAATCGGCCTACTCTAACGTCAATTCCTTGTTGTTTTGCGCCTTGCTCGGTAAGACCGACGCTAGCCAATTGGGGTCGGCAGTATGTGCATCCAGGAATCTGCGTTCTGTTTAGTGGTTTGGATGTTGGCTCACCGGCGATGTGCTCGACACAAATTACCGCCTCGTGACTTGCCTTATGCGCAAGCCAAGGAGCCCCTGCAATGTCTCCAATCGCATACAACCCCACAACATTTGTCCGACACCATTGATCGGTCTTGATGAAGCTATTCTCAACTTCGACGTCCAGTGATTCCAAACCAAGATTTTCTGTGTTTCCTGAGACACCTATTGCGAGAATGACGCGATCAGCAATAAGTCTGCTCGTTTTTCCTTGGTTCTTTATTTCCGCTTCGACTCTATCGTTTGTAATAGCTATCTTGCTAATGAGCGAGTCAGTCAAAATATCTATGCCTCTGGTTAAGAAAGCCCGCTCAGCGAGTTGCGAAATCTCTTTATCTTCACTTGGGAGGATATGATCGACAGCTTCTACCAATGTAACATGAGAGCCTAAATCAGCATAGAAGCTTGCGAATTCACAACCTATTGCCCCTGCCCCGACAATCAAAAGACGTTCTGGCAAAATTTTGGGTGTCATGGCCTCTCGCGCCGTCCATATCATTTTTCGATTGGCTGGTAGGTTGGGCAATTCACGTGGTCGTGCCCCTGTGGCCACGATAACATGCATGGCATTTATTGAAATCAATTTATTCTTTGTATTGACCTGTAATTTACATTTTCCGGTCAGCTTCGCTGTGCCGTCGAAAACTGTAACTCGGTTTTTTCGCAGAAGATATTCGATACCACCGCTTAGTTTAGTTGCTGCTGCACGGCTATGATCGACCAATTTGTTGATGTCAAAGGAGAGGTTATCTGCAGTGAACCCCCACCTTTCCATGGTATTCAAGGTATGTGAAACTTCCGCGCCTTTCAAAAGTGCTTTGGTGGGAATACAGCCCCAGTTCAGGCATACACCCCCGAGATGTTCTTTCTCAATTAGAGTTACCTTAAACCCCAGTTGAGCGGCCCTTATAGCTGCTACATAACCGCCCGGGCCTCCGCCGATAACTGCTAGATCAAAGTGTTCAGCCATTATTAACGTTAACCCAACATCATGGCAGGCTGATCGATAAACGTTTTCAGTGTCTGCAAAAACTTTGCGGCTATTGCACCATCTATTACGCGATGGTCACTCGAGAGCGTCAGCGTTAAGATAGTTGCCTGTCGCACGTCAGAATCGCCGTCTGGCAGGAGTCGTCTCTCGCTTGCACCGATTGCCAATATTGCAGCCTGAGGCGGGTTGATAATAGCATCGAACTGACTCACACCGAACATGCCTAGATTAGACAAGCTGAAGCTACCTCCCTGGAACTCCGCTGGCTTTAATTTCCCGATCTTCGCTCGTGTCGCCAGCTCACGCATTTCGTTTGAAATCTCCACCAATCCCTTGGCTTCTGCCTTGCTTACAATAGGTGTTATAAGTCCGTCCTCCAAGGCCACAGCAACGGCAATATCGGCGTGAGGCATTGAGGTTACATTTTTGCCATCAAACTGAATATTGACTTTCGGTGTTGCAGAAAGTGCCATAGCTGTAGCTTTAATGAGACAATCATTAATGGAAATGTTTGCATCAGTCCGCGAGTCATTGAGTTGCTTTCTCAGCGACAGAAGCGCATCCAGTTCTACGTTGATACAGGCACGAAAGTGTGGCGCTTCAAGTTTTGACTCTTGCAACCGCTTGGCGATAGTGCGTCGCATTCCCGAAAGGGGCTTTGCTTTCAGAGGAGCCTCTTCCCTAACCTCTGGCGTCTCCGCAGCCGGAGCCGGCAGGTCGGGTGTGGGGGCCAGCTTGAATGCGGCTAATTCAACATCCGCTTTGCTTACTCTCTGATGACGTCCTGTGCGCCGGCAGCCATTTAGACTCACCCCTAGTTTTTTTGCCAGTCGCCTGGCAATAGGGGTAGCCGGCACATCACTATCATCGGCTGCACATCCATCTGACGCGGATTTGTAGCTTGCCTTTTGGGCTATTCTGAATCGCCCACCTGCTGCAATGACAGCGGTTCGTATGTCATCCAATGTGACGCGCTCATGACGTCCAGTAGCCGCGATGGAGTCGATAGCTACGTTATGTTGCTTGGCTAGACGAAGAGCTACTGGCGTTGCAGAAATAGCGTCAGTATCATCATAACCCAGAAGACTTTTTGGAATGACGAAATCAATTTTTTCATCTATTTCTGCAGGCGACACAACTGCATTAGAATCGGAGTTTGCTCTTGAGATTTGATCAGAAATGTCTTCTTGGCTTGACGGCTTTTCTGAATGTGTTGTGGCCAATGACACGACACCATCATTAATCTCGGCCACGTATTTGTCTACCTCAGATTCAGTCGTTTCGTCTATAGCGATGATGGCTATGGGCGCACCAACATCTAAAAGTTCTCCTTCTTGTGCAAGAATGCGCACTAACGTCCCCGATTGATGAGATGTGAGAGTGTTAACTATTTTACTGGTCTCAATGTCGACAAGGTCTTGCTCAAAAGATATAGGATCACCAACCTTCACGAGCCACTCGGTAATTGTTCCTTCCACCATCTCAAGACCCCATTTAGGCATAACGACCGCGACGAGTGAATCACTCATGATCAGGCCTCCAGGGTCATGCGAGCTGCTTGCTCAATGCGCTCAACGCTTGGCACATACAGTTTTTCCAAGGTTGGCGTGAAAGGCACCGGTGTATGAGGCGCAGTCACCTTAGCGATAGGTGCTCTTAGGCTTCTAAAGGCTTTTTCTGCAACGATGCTGGAAATTTCAGATGCCATACTACAACGCTCGCTCGCCTCATCCACTATGACCAGTCGACCGCTCACTTCTACACTTTCGAGAACAGCACCCTCATCAATCGGCGAGACAGTTCGGAGGTCAATGACATCGGCGTTTATCCCATCCTTTGCCAGATTATCCGCCACTTGGTTGCAGTTAAGTACCATGTTGGACATCGAAACAAGGGTGATATCGTCTCCCTCGCGAGTAAATGCTGCCTGACCAAAAGGAATCAGATAATCTTCATCAGGAACTTCACATTTCATGTCGTAGAGGAGCTTATGTTCAAGGAAAATAACGGGATCATTATCCCGAATCGCAGTGAGCAAGAGGCCTTTTGCATCATAGGCATTACTCGGTAATGCTACCTTAAGACCCGGAACGCTCGCTAGAAGCGGATGCAGCATATGTGAATGCTGAGCGGCTGCTCCAATACCTGCACCGACCATTGATCTTATAACAAGCGGTGTCTCGCTCTTTCCTCCAAACATGTAACGAAATTTGGCTGTCTGATTGAAGACTTGGTCAAAGCAGACACCAATAAAGTCAACAAACATTAGTTCTACCACTGGCCTTAGTCCTGTGCATGCGGCACCCGCAGCCATCCCAATGAATCCAGCTTCCGTAATTGGCGTATCAATTACTCGCTCTCGACCGAATTCTCCCACTAGACCTTTGGTCACTCCGAATACTCCGCCAGCCGCATCATCAATACCATCTGACCCAGCCCCACCGGCCACGTCTTCCCCTATTACAACGATCGTTGAATCGCGACGCATCTCGTTTTTCAGAGTTTCGTTAATGGCTTGTCTTATACTTTTAATTGGCATAGTGTTTCCTCAGATCAGTAGTTACTGTAGACGTCTGTTAATAATTCTTCTGCTACAGGCCAAGGAGCAGACAATCCCTCCTCCACAGCGGTATCGATCAGTTGCGCAATTTCCTTGTCAACTAAATTCAATTGGCTTTTCTTCAGCATCTTTTCAGATATGACCTTTTTTGAAAAGATCTTGATGCAATCATTGTCGCGTCGATTTCTCTCATGCTCCCCTTCACCTCGGTACAGCTGAGGATCACCGATGAAATGCCCGCCAAAACGGACTGCACTTGCTTCAATGGCGCTCGGACCGCCACCTGAACGAGCTCGTTCAACCGCCTCGCCAACAGCATCATACACGGCAAAAAAATCTAGGCCATCTACTCGTTTTGCTGGCATCCCAAAACCTGCTGCTCGACCGGCAATATCTCCGCTGCCCACCGCATATTTGGCAGCTGTGTGTTCTCCATAACCATTGTTTTCAAACATGAATATAGTTGGAAGCTGAAGGACAACTGCGAGGTTCATAGATTCGAAGACTGTCCCTTGATTTGAGCCGCCGTCCCCTGTGAAACTCAGAGAAACGTTTTTTGTGCCAAGAGTTTTCGCGCTGAGGGCCGCCCCTATGGCAAGGGGCGGAGCACCGCCAACGATTGCGTTTGCTCCAAGCATACCTTGGTTGATATCTGCAATATGCATCGAACCGCCTTTGCCGCGACAGAGTCCTGTAGATCGCCCCATAATTTCGGCCATCATACCTTTAATGTCACAACCTTTGGCGATGCAATGTCCATGACCTCTATGGGTGCTGCCCACATAATCATCTTTAGTTAGATGCATGCATGCGCCGGTAGCAACAGCCTCTTGACCGCTATAGTCATGCACAAATCCTGGAATATTTCCCTGTTGAAACTCGGTATCCACACGCGACTCAAATTGCCGAATGGTGGACATTAGCCGATAAGCTCTCAGCAAGTCTTTTTCTTGAAGCGCCATAGTGACTCCTTTTTAAAAAATCGCATTTAGTATCAATTTATCTTATTCTCTGAAGGACTTAAAATTTATTAGGCTGCCACAGGGCCAGTTCTTTTGTCACCTGTCAGATCTTCCCAGTCGGGGGCTTCCTTTATATCTGGATCAAGTCCCACTGCCGACAGAAAATTCCTATGCATGTTTATCAGTGACGGCTCATTCTTTCCAAAAGTAGAGAACTTTCGTCGATTCGCGTTAAGACTTTTTTGAACATTTGCACTCACCCAATAGTCCTCTTTATCAACAACATAGACTATAAAGTCAAAGTTTTCTTTGGCGCTTCCCCCAGACCAGCTTGCTCTATTTATGTCGCCGCGCCAGTATGATCGATAGCGAGTAATATGTTCGCCCACTTTTTTCCCGGGATAGAGAACAAAAAACTCAACAGCGGTCGGAGAAATCAAGAGACTTACATTGGGGTAGATGAAATGCACCAACTGAAAATGAGTTTGAATCTCCATTCCCCAATCTTTGTCGTCGGTTCCGCGCAAGTCGAGCATTGGTTTGTTAGGAAAAGTCATGCGATGATGCCGTTGCGGGCTACCGAAGCGCTTGTATTGAGAAATATTCCCCAAGCTAAAATCACCTACCGAGTCCTTATGGAGGATGTCAAAGTGATAACCTTCACAAAACGTATCAAGTGCTAGCTTCCAGTTGCTCTTCAAGTCCCACACATACTCTCCTATAAGTTGTGTGTCGGCAAGGTCCCATTGTTTGAACCAGGGCGTCAGGTCTGCGAGATGTTTATCTATATTTAGCGCGGAAGCTTTGTCAAGACAGATGTAGAGCATCCCATACTTTTCTTCGCAGGGGAGATGTTGAATATTCTCACCACATTTGTTGAGGTCACCTGCGGAATCTTGGCCGGCTTCAAGGCTTGAATTCAACAAGGCATGTGCTTTACCTTCGGAATCCCGAATCATTAAAACGTTTATGTCTTCAAGATCCTGGAACATAAAACAGTCGCCAGGATTTGCCATCTCACAACTGAAACCAACTAACAGTGGTTCTTTGAAAAATATTCTCTCCTTCTCGATTTCGAAAAGTTGCTCGTCGGTGTAGGTCCATGTGGGATGACGGTAAGGCGCCTCGGCACTGTCGGTCGTCCCTCGACCATGCAGATCGAGCATGTAGTGGACGATTTTTTTATACTCCTCAAGTTCGTTCATGCAATACCTCTAAGAAATTAGTCAAATAGCGGCCGTCTCCATATCACTTATTTTATACGGTTTTCCTAGTAAATCCATATTTAACTGCAGCACTGAACTGAAGTCGAATTTGTGATTTTTCCAGAAAATTCGTTTATTACCGGTCTCGCAATGTTAGGGAGAGTTTTGAAAATCTCAGCTTAAACTGCTTGGCGGCATACTGTTTGTTGATTTTTTCTATTCCATATGATTGTTTGAAGATATCAATTCGATACCTAGCTCAATGATTCTTTTGTTCGGGATCCACATCCAGGGTATCAAAAATGCCATGGAGAATGTTGGCCCGGGCCTCTTGGCTGGAGGGTGACAGAATGGATGGGCTTTCAGAGAGCCTTGTTTTAAGCTCAACGTCCCTGATAAATCGTTCCATTGCGGTATCGAGTGCTTCGCATATTTGATCAAAATGCACGTTCGCTTTGTTCTCTTCCACAAAACCGTTTTCATCTAACCGGACATAAGACCTCAAGCGCAGAATGTGCTCATCGTTGCTTTCACCTGGATAGACAGAAAGGAATTCAACGGTCGATTCTGAAATCGCTAAGACCACATTTGGAAAAACAAAATGCAGCAGTTTAAAGCCGTCGATAGCTTTTTCTCCCCACTCCTGGTCATCGAGATCTTTTAATTTAAAAATATTATTGTTAGGAAATGTCATGCGATGATGCTGCTTCATCGGCCCTAGTTGGTCGTATCCAACAGCCTGTCGAAGACGGATATTGTTTTCAGGAATTGCCTGCTGAATGTCGAAACAATAGCCATCACATAACGTGTCCAACGAAAGCTTCCAGTTTTTATCTATCTTCCACTCTCTCTCCCGGATGAAACGAAGTTCATTGAATTCCCAAATGTCCAGTGAAAGTGCCATATTGCCGAGGTGATTATCAATATCCAGTTGGTTATCTGAATCGAAGCATATAAAGATCATTCCATATTTTTCTTCACAGGAAATCTTGTCGAGGTCGTATTCGCATTTTTCAATGCTGCCAAATGAATCCTGCTTAAAGACTTTTCTCAGGGTGCCATCCAAACCGAAATTCCAAGCATGATAAGGGCAACTTAAACTTCTGGCGTTACCAAAGCCCTCTTTGAGTCTGGCGGCTCTGTGAGTGCAAATATTAAGAAGGGCGTGAGCTTTGCCATCGTTATCTCGTGTAATAATTGTAGGGATTCCAAGGTCATCACGTGTAAAGAAATCCCCGGGTTTGGGGATATCGCAGCTTAGCCCTGCCAAGAGAGGCTGGCCGCCAAATAATTTTTTTTTCTCTAACTCGAAAAACTTTGGATCAGTATAGGCCCAAACTGGATGCTTAACTTCTGGTTCCAGAATGCGCTCCTTGTCTGCCTCAAGAAGAGCCAGAATCTGATGAGTCATGCTTTTGAGATGTTCTAGCTTATTCAAATTTTTTCTCCTAAACGACGGACATGATAACATTATCTCTAAATGACCTCGCGTTTCAATCATCCGTGATGTCATTTCAGATAGTTTTACCTGCGCCGTCGCGCTATTTCGGAAACAAGCGTCAGAACGACTATAATGGAACAAATGGTTAGCAAGCAGGAAAGTTAGATTTTAATGGAGGGACAATTGTATGACTACAGTAGTATCGGCAAGATTCAAACTGCATCAAGATTCTTGGGAAGATTACTTGGAGGCAGCAAGAATCATTATACCACCGACCCGAAATGAGAAGGGCTGCGTTCATTATGGAATAACCTTGGATCTAGTTGAAGATCACGTAATTTGGATTACTGAAGAGTGGGAATCGGAGGAGCACTTGATGACACACTTGGGTACCCCGCATGTCAGTGACTTCATGAAAAAAGCGTCGGGTTTTCAGATACTCGATGCGGAGGTTAAAAAATATACTGTATCGGAAGTTGGAACCATAGAGGTTTGAACCGACGGATCTTTTAAACGCAGTGATGTTTTTTGCCCCAGTTTTTGTTTTTAAATTAACTTGACAAGGCATTTGCCGCGGTTGGTGCCGCCGATCATTTCGCTAAAAGCCTGGGGCGTTGAACTGATCCCCTCATAAATATTTACAAAAGATTTCAGAGAACCGCTTTTCATCATGTCAGCTAGTTCTTTAATTGCAGTGGGATACTGTTCTTGATAGTCGGAAAACATGAAGCCTTCGGCTCTTGCCCGATGGGTAATCAGTGGCCACGAATTGTAAATTGGCTCAGGGGAATTGTTTTCATATTGCGACATTGCACCGCAGAGCACTATGCGGGCTTTGTCTGAGATGTTTTGTAAGGCAGCATCTAACTGTGAACCTCCAACGTTATCAAAAAAAATATCTACACCAGTCGGACAAGTTCGAGCTATCTGATCGCAGAGAGGGTCGGCGTTGTAATTAATGGTGGCATCGACACCAATCTCTTTCTTAAGCCAGTCACATTTCTTATCACTTCCGGTCATACCCACCACGCGACAGCCTGCTTTCTTACCCAACTGGCATACAACGTTGCCCACGGCGCCTGCAGCAGTTGATACCAGAAGAGTATCACCTTGTTTCGGCTGCCCGATGTCAAAAAGTCCGAAGTAAGCCGTTAGGCCGGTGGTGCCCAGTACCCCGACATAATGATATAAGTCCATTTCGGGATCGACCTCGAGAAGTGAGCAAAGATCTCCACCATCAAGAAGGCTGTATTCCTCCCACGCTGTTCGGGCAAGAACTATCGATGAAACCGGGAAGTCGTCGTTATCAGATTCTACCACCTCACCAATTACGATACTTTGTATTGGTGATCCAATTTGCATGCCCGGAAGATAGCCATCGCCAGCATTCTCATTCATCCACTGCCTGAACCCTGCATCCATTGAGAGGAAGTGATTTTTAAGTATGAAGTGTTTGGGCTTAAGTTCAGGCAATTCGGCTTGGATAACATCAAAGTGATCAGCCGTTATCTCTCCTTCAGGATGCTGTTTTAGGATAACTTGTTGGTTTTTAGGCATTTGATGGATCTCCTTCTAGAATAACAAAATTATAGACTAGTTTGTGCTCAATTTGGGCGATGAGGCTTGCATTATTTCGATGGCAGTTAGTCTTGGTGACCTAGTTTAGGTAAGATAACGCATAAATGAGTGCTTTTAGGAGTTGAATGCATGTCTAGATTGAATGATAAGGTAGTTTTAGTCACTGGTGGTGCCTCTGGATTAGGCAAGTCAGGTGCGACATTGATGCACGCCGAAGGCGCTAGAGTGATCATCACTGATATCAATGATGATCTGGGGAAAGCGACCGCTCAAGAGATTGGTGGTGAGGCACTTTTCGTCCATCATGACGTGTCTAAACTGGCTGAGTGGGATCGCGTGATTGATCTGGTTGTCGACCGCTTTGGTCGTCTTGATGTGTTGGTTAATAATGCCGGAATTGTCGTGGTCGCTGATGTTGAAAAGACCACTTTAGCGGATTGGCGTTCAGTTCATGGTGTTGGTACTGATGGCACTTTCTTTGGGATCCAGAAAGGAATAGGGGTGATGCGAAATTCAGGAGGTGGCTCCATCATTAACATGTCTTCATTGGCTGGACTCATTGGATACCCTCTCATATTTGCCTATTCTGCTTCGAAGGGTGCCATAAGGAGTATGACAAAGTCGGCGGCTGTTTATTGCGCCCAAAATAGTCTGGGCATTCGTGTAAACTCAATTCATCCAGGCACTATAGCTACACCAATGGTAGCTGGTTTTGAATCAGATGTGGAAGAACAAGGCGAAGAGCGTATAAAACTCTTGTTAGGCGAACCCGACGATGTGGGTCATATGATGGTATATCTAGCGAGTGATGAATCAAAATTTGTCAGTGGATCAGAATTTGTCATAGACTCTACTGCCTCAATAACAGAAGGCTTAGTTCCGGGTTAGCCTGCTTAGGCTTATTCTATATAAGGAGTGTTTCATATGTTATCGGTGACAAGGTCGCATGATTTTGGCGTCTCCGCAGACTGCATCTGGCAGTTCTTTGGTGATTTCGGCAGTATTGAATCTTGGTGGCCTAAGGACGGTCCAGTTCAAATTGACCATGTTGATGTGATCGGCGACGGTCCAGGTATGTTACGCAACATCTACAACGTAGGCATGCCTGATTGTATCTCTGAGAGACTTGAAGCAATTGATGTTGAAAACCGCAATTTGAAATTGTCAATTGTTGGTAAATTGCCCGCTGGCCTTTTAACATATCAAGCCAACGCACATCTGGAGGCGCTAGACAAAGATACTTGTCGATTGACCTATATGGGCACCTTCGAAGCTGAATCGGGTCGGGAGGCTGAGGCTGAAGGGTTCCTTATAACGGTCTATACCCTAATGTTCGCGGGACTAGAGAGCGCGTCATCATAAGAATTTCGTTCTGAAACCGGACACGGATTTTTGAACATCATTCTGCGAAAGGTTCTATCGCCCAACGTATACCACGCCTCACCAGTTCATACATAACTGGATTCTCCCAGCTACAGAGGTCGCGATCCGGCCAGACCTCCATTAGAGGTTGCATATCATAGGCTCTCCTACAATGGCCTAGGTTGAAGTAAAGCACCTGACCCGCATCATATGGGTGAAGATACATAACTAACCGTGGTTTTTCGTCATTCCAATCACTGTCCGCAAATTCTGGCACTTCGCCGACCCATTTTGTCTCCAAGAGAGGCACACACTCTCCATGAAACTCGCATAAGTATAGTTCGTCGGTCACCTTAAAAGGCTCTATTCCAGCGACTAGAGGATGCTGGGGATCTGAGACCATAACCTCAAATTCTTGAATTGGAGGGTGAGCCAAAAATTGGCTCCCCAGCATTTCCATGAGAACAGGCGCACTTCTCGGGGCCCCAACTCTCCCGTCATCCAGAAACTCGATAATGGAGTTCGTCCCATGCAGAGCAAGCCAACGTTTTCCTTTCGAAAAGAATCCTTTGATCGCTTCAAGTGCATCGGCCGAGGGAACCACATCGCAGGTATAGGCTATCAAGACATCTGCCGATTCAATTGCTGCGATGTCGGAGTAATCCTCGGATAGGGTTGTATAAATCCTCTCATTTTCGTAGAGCATCTGGAGTATCTGCAGCCGGGCAAATTGCATATCGTGAAATTTCCCACCGCAGATAAAATGTGCCTTAATCGGTTTATGACTCACTTCATTTGTCCTCTTCGTATTTGGATACATTGTCTATCGTTGTTCTTGTTAAAGGATATATGTTCCGAGCTTAGATTCAACTTTTTTGTCCTCGGTAGTTTACTACAAACGGGTTTTACGCAATTATTGCGGGGGCGAATCGTGAAAAGAGGGTGTTTGGAGATCTTATGGGAATGCTTGACAATCGGAAGACCATTGTGACCGGTGCTGCACAGGGGATTGGCCGTGCAATAGTAGACAGGTTTATACAAGAAGGTGCCTCAGTCCTTGCTGTCGATATGAAAGCGATGGAGAATTTAAAATCAGCCTATTCAGGCGCAACGTCCCTAACTTGCTTACAACTCGATATAACTGAGCAAGATGCGCCTGCGGTTATGATGCATGAGGTAGTAGAACGTTTTGGTGGACTTGACGTGGTTGTAAATAATGCGGGTATCGCTAATTACCTGCCTATTTCCGATACCGATGATCAAGCCTGGAATACCGTTATGGAGCTTAATCTTACTGCTGTTTTTAGGATTTGTCGGGAATCTTTAACCCTATTGAAGAAAAGTTCTGCAGGCAGAATAATAAATATTGGTTCAATAATGTCGACATTTGGGGACGCCGGCTTAGCCGCATATGCTGCCTCAAAGCATGGTGTTGCAGGTTTGACCAAATGTCTTGCCAGTGAATTGGGCGAGTTTGGCATTACGGCTAATTTTATTCAACCGGGAGCCATACTGACTGATATCACTCGGGATTCGATCGAAAAACACCCGGAGATGGAGGTCTTTTGGCGTCAAAAATCTGCCCTAGGACGTTGGGGAGAGCCAACAGACATTGCTCCGGTTGCACTTTTTCTCGCCTCTGATTTGGGAGCGTTTGTCAGTGGAACAGGGCTAGTAGCGGATGGCGCCGCGATGCAGGCGCCATAGAAGAGGCGGATGATCTAAATGGAAGAGACAAAACCCGAAGATATAGATTTTCTCTCGACCGCGGTAATCACCTGCCCGTTTGATGCAAATCAGGTGCTTAGGAAGCATAGTCCCGTGTATTTAGTCCCAGGTACTGACATGTACTATGTTTCTTCGCATGCATTGATAAAGGAAGCAATGCGTCGGTCTGAGGAGTTTTCCAACCGATTTATGGCAGACATTGAAGGTAACATAGCGGAAGACAGCGAAATTCAAGCGATCATCTCAGCCGGCGGTGGTTGGCCCGAGCGTGACGCGCTCCTCACCAACGACCCTCCAGCCCAT
>CAJWMT010000070.1:0-13038 GCA_913044275.1 uncultured Cellvibrionales bacterium | reverse complement strand
GATCGAGGAGGTTTTCAAGCTGTTCCGCGTCAACTGACAGCAGAGCACCTCTTCCCACTTCCACTTCATTGAGTGTTATCTCGCTGGCTCGGCGGCCGTCTATAGTCAGGTAGTCATCACAGTGAACGCCAAGAGCATTTTTATCAACGACAAACAGACCAATCCCATCGCTATCATGTTTCCGTCCTTTGATTCTGGCGGTTAATATTAACAAACCGGAATGCGGTGCATTTGAGACAATACTTTTTACCCCATTGAGTTGCCAAGTATCTTTCGACTGAAGCGCTGTGGTGTTCACATAATAGCGCTCGGCTGTATGATTTGGTTCATGATGAGCAAAAGCGCACTGAAGATCCCCAGCAATAATTGCCGGCAGATATTGCTGCCTGATGCCCTCTGAACCAAGGGCCAGGGCACCACCACCTAGCAAAATAGTCTCTAGATACGGTTCCAGTACCAAGTGTTTTCCGAAAGCATCAAAAAGGATTGAAATCTCCTTCGGGCCGCCGTTAAATCCTCCATCTGACTCATCAAAAGGCATGGCAAGCCATCCCATTTCAGCAAATTTTTTCCAGTGAGGAGGTGCGACAGAAATTTGCCCGTTCGCTACCTTCCTCCGCGAGTCAAAGTCATATGTTTCAGATAGGTACTTTGATACTAGATCTGAGAGCATTTGCTGCTCATCCGTGAGTTGTTGGTTAGAATCAAGGAACATAATTATCTCAAACCTAGGACTGCTCGAGCGATGATATTTCTCTGAATTTCGGCACTACCGCCATAAATTGTTGAGGCACGCATGTTTATATATTCTGCAGAGGTAGTTACTGCATTGCTGGGTCCTATTACAGTACCCGCATAGTCAATTTCTAGTGCTTCGGATTGGAGTGGCGCGATGTATGCGCCGAGAGCATCAACGGATAGTTCTGTAATTTTTTGTCCTAACTCAGTGCCCACCAACTTTGCAACGCTGGTCAGAGCGCCCGGGTTATCACTTGATTTTATGCGTTGTTCTGTGATTTCAAGGGCAAGAGCGTCAATCTCTAATTCTGCAAGTTTCGAAACGAAAAAAGGATCATCTTTGTAAAGTAGGCCATTACTAGAAAACTGCTCGCCAGAAATATCTCGCACTTTTGCCAAAAGCTTCTGATGGTCATTTGAATAGTTATGCCCACCCCGCTCAAACTGTAGAAGATATTTGGCTACACCCCAGCCTCCATTCTCTTCTCCCACAAGATTGGCAGCTGGTATGCGGACATCGTTGAAAAACACTTGGCACTGCTCGACGGTTCCATCTAGACCAGTTATCTCGCTAACGGTAATTCCATTTAAATTCATATCGGCTAGCAGAAAACTTATACCAGCTTGAGGCCTACCATCAGTCGCTGTACGAACAAGACAAAACATTTTATTTGCACGATGTGCGAAACTCGTCCAGATCTTGGAGCCGTTCACGACGTAATCGTCCCCGTCTCTTTCAGCTCGAGTTGACAAAGACGCGAGATCGGAGCCAGCGCCGGGTTCAGAATATCCTTGGCACCATATGTCCTCACCCGAAAGTATGCGTGGTAGATAGTCAGATTTTTGTTGTTCAGTTCCATAATGCATGAGAATCGGGCCAAGCATCTGAATGCCAAGTGCCATAAGCGCTGGTGCATTTGCCAGTTTTAGCTCACGCTGAAAAATGTAATGTTTGTTAGGTGACCATCCGGTTCCGCCATACTCTTCTGGCCATTCCGGTGCTGACCAGCCTTTGCGGTGGAGGATTTTGTGCCACTCTAGCGCGCAATCATAGTCAGCAAAAACGCTAGTCATATTTGTTCCTGCGCGTCTTAACTTAGCCGTCAAATTTTCTTTAATGAATTGCCGGACTTCATTCCGGAACGCAATTTCTTCTTCATTCATAAAGAGTCTCACAAAGAAGCTTTACCATAGTTTATTTTCATTGTCCGAGGTTTGAATTACAGCATGTAAGACAAGACCGGGCACAATTGTATCTGCAAAATTCATTTAAGCAACAGTTTGGATATCAGGTCTCAGTAATGACAATTCTCTCGAGATTAATAGGAACGAAAGATCATTCATTTTAAGTTGATGGTGGGCTTATACAAACGATCTGTTTCCCAATATTGGTGCCTTCGAATATAGATATTAGAGCGTCAGGCAGGGCTTCAAATCCATCAGTAATAGTGGCTTTGTGCTTGAGTTGTCCAGAAGCAATGAGGGGTTTCATGGAAGTGATGGCCGAATTAAATTTTGATGCATAGTCGAGAACGATGAATCCCTCCATTTTCGCGCGTCGGAATATTAGATTAAAGTAACTCCCTGGTCCCGTTTGGGCCGCTGTCGAGTTGTAGCGAGATATTCCGCCACATAATACGATTCGGGCACCATCACTAATTTGGTCTAAAGCGACGTCAAGAACATCTCCTCCCGCGTTGTCAAAATATACATCTATTCCTCCTGAGCATGCTTTTTTTAGGCGTTGAGGCCAATCCTCATAGGTGTAATTAATCGCTGCGTTGAAACCGATCGAGTCTGTGAGCCATTGGCATTTTTCATCAGTGCTCGTTATGCCCACCACCCAGCAACCTATCGCTTTCGCCAATTGTCCTGCAATTGAGCCTGTGGCTCCGGCTGCGCTTGACACGACGAAAACATCTCCGGATTTCGGCTTGCCTATTTCATTTACGCCGAACCAAGCAGTCATTCCCGTTAATCCAAAAACCCCGATTGCTTCATCAAGTGATACCCCGTCAGGTATTATTTGGAGGGGTGCATCGTCTGATCTGTGGAGAAAATACTCTTGCCATCCAAAACTCCCAGTGACGCGAGTTCCAACAGGGAAATTGGTACTTTTAGATTCAATGACCTCTCCAGCCCCAAAGCCGCGCATTACGTCGCCCAGTTCCAAAGGGGCGATGTAGTCCGCCCGATTTTCCATCCATCCGCGCATCGCAGGCTCAATGCCCATGTACTGAATTTTAACGAGGCAGGAATCATCTTCAATAGCGCTAGTAGGCCTCTTGACAAGCTTGAAATCTGATCGCTTGACCATACCGTGTGGTCTTGCAGCTAGAAGAAATTGTCTGTTCACGAGTTGGGTTTCGAGTATGAATGCATAATTTTAGTCCTCTCGGAGTCCTTGCCTTAGCAGATCTTTACGAATCTTTCCTGAGGCTGTTCGCTCAAAATCGTCCAGAACGACAACTTTTTCCGGCCATTTTTGGCGCGCCAAACCGGCTTGCGACAGAAAGGGACGCAAATTGTCGACGGTAAGTTTCAATGCCCCGAATTCACTGGATTGTCCGGTTAGAAAAGCACATACTCCCTCGCCAAGACGCTCGTGCGGCATGGACACTACTGCAGCCTCTCGTATATCAGGGTGGCCATGCAGTACATCCTCAATCTCTTTGGCTGATATGTTTTCGCCCCCACGGATAATTAGATCCTTTTTTCGATCAGTAATCACAACAGCTTTATCGGTGGTCACATAACCGATGTCGCCGGTGTGAAAATACCCATCAGTCATTGCGTGGTCTGTCTGTTGCGGATCTTTGTATCCCAGCATCATTGCAGGCCCCTTGACTAAAAGTTCGCCGTCAACACCTACACTCATTTTCTTACCTTTGTGATTGACGACCATGACGTCCCAATTAGTTACTTTGCCATCGGTGGTGGCGGCTAATTCTATTTCTTCAGGATTTATAAAGCCGGTACTAACAAGGGGAGCCTCAGTGCTGCCATAAACTCGAAAAGCGCAGCAGCGATCCATTATATTATGGACTCGCCTTATGAGTTCAGGAGGTACTGCAGCTCCGCCGCAGCCAAATAATCGGAGGCTTGGCAGCCCATCACCACTCCGTTCAGCATAATCTACAAGCTCCTGAAGGAATGGTGTGGCGCTGATGCATAGGGTTGCTTGATATTCATTTATCAGTTTTGCTGCACGATTAACATCCCATTGGGTCATTAGGAGCGACGGGATGTCGGTGTAGAAAGGAAGTTCCATTCCATTTGCGAACCCAGTGATATGAGTTACCGGTGACGGCATAAACATCATATCGCAATTATTTAAATTCCAGGCATTAACCGTGTTATCGATCGCTCGACATAACGTATTCTGGCTGTGCATCACTGCTTTTGGTATGCCGGTTGTTCCAGATGTATACATCAGCACTTTTAACCCATCGGCTCCAACTTTTTTGAAATTAAAGTTGCTTTCGGAAGTCTCGATTAATTTTCCATAGTTAAGCTGTTGCAAGTTTCCTACGCCTCTTACCACAATGACATGCTCAAGCTTGGGAAGACTGGATCGAATTGAGCCTATCATTTCAAGGTAGTTTGTAGATCTAAACTTCTCGGGAATAAATAACAGCTTCGTATTGGCATCATTCAAGATAAATTTCAGTTCTTTTTCTCTATATATCGGAATGATAGGGTTAACCACTAACCCTAGTATGGATGCCGCCAAATCAATGGCTACAGCCTCTCGCCAGCTTGGCAGTTGAAAGCTAATGACATCACCGGCGATCATACCCAACCTACGGAGTGAATTTGCTAGACAGCCTGCTTCCTCGACTATACTGGCGATCTCAATAGCGGGTTCATTCTCATGAAAAATGATTTCCTGTTCGGGCGTTTTATTTGCCTTTTCAAGGGCTACTTCCGCGATTGTTTGGTTCCGGAATGCATCCGAAACGATTTCCCTTAGCATTAAAAATCCCTACACAGCGGCGCGGTAAAAATTAATTGATTATGCGTCATGAGGTGAATTGATGTCTGCCGGGTATGGCATGACATGCTCGGTTCTAATGACCCCTGGGCCATGGTAAAGTGGGTCAAAACGTCTTGATGAGTAGCGCCACCCGGATGGTGTGCGAACACATCTGTCATTATAAACACCAACGATTCGCAAAGCATTTCCGTTTGAATCAAGAATATCTTCGGCAATATACCAACGGCAATTCGCTTCATCATCCTTGATGTCGATTAGACCACTATGGTGAGTATGAAATACGACTGGAAATCCTGCCATGGCCGCCTCCCACCGAGCCAATATATTGGTTTGTCCCACGATTGACTCGCCCAAAAAATGCCACACGCCATCAGGCTGCCAAAGCGACCCCCAGAGTTTGCTGTCCCTCCGCATAACGGCATCACCGTACAACGCATTGAGATGGCGAATATCCAGATTGTCTTTTTGTGGATTTGTCATGAGCCTACTCCTGAGCGCTAGCAGCTTTTGTCGTGAAGTCTTCGATCTCAGAGGGTGTAGGATTTCTCCTAAGCGTCAAGCCCCCATTTACTTGCAGATTCTGTCCGGTCATAAAGCACTCGTCGGTTGCCAGAAAGACTGCAGCCGCGGCTATATCATCACAGGTGTTTAGACGCCCCATTGGATATTCTTTTATGAACGCCTCGGGAAGGCCGGGCACTGCAAAATAGTCTGTAGTCATGGGGGATTCAGTAAACCCGGGTGAGATGGAATTAGCTCGAATTCCCTTGACACCAAACTCGTCCGCAACGCCTCTTATTACATGATCAATACCTGCTTTCGTACCGATGTAAGCATGATGATTACCCACAAGAATGGTTGCGGTTGCTGATGATATCTGGATGATCGACGCACTTGTACTCATGTTGCCGACGAGTGTCTGCATAAATTGATATGGCCCTTTGAATTGGAGATTCATCATTGCGACAAGGTCATCCTCTGACGTCTCTTCGAAAGGTGTCAGAAGTCCCCAGCCTGTGCAGTTTATACCAACATCTATTGGCCCAGATCTAGCCACCGCATGGCTCACTGCAGATTCTATATCTGCTTTTACTGTAATATCACAGTAGACAGCTGAACCGCTTATGGATTCCGCGAGTGCTTGCAAATTTTCGATATTTCGACCAGCAACAGTAACGTCGGCACCCTCTGCGGCAAAGCGTCTAGAGATAACTTGCCCCATATTACCTTTGCTGGCGGCACCCAAAATTAGCGCTGACTTCCCTTTAAGTCTGGACATAATTATATTTTCCTATATTTATATTGTTTACATTATGGGTTTAAATTAAAGATAAATTCGCGCAAAAAGATAGACTTTTATTGATGTAATATAGCATTGAAGCCTAAGTTAGGGCCACTGACAATGACACTATTATTCCGCATCATTAAACTGCTAGAAATAAACCCTTCAAAGATGAAGTGTAAATCGTCGCAGCTATTTTTTAATCAGCATGTTCATAACAATCAGTTATTTGTTTTATTAGCTTAGGGCCTTGATAAATGAGGCCGCTATAGATTTGCACTAATTTAGCCCCAGCTGAAAACTTCTCTGTCGCGTCAGCGGCACTCATTATGCCGCCAGCCGCAATTATTGGAATTTCATCACCAAGATGGGATTTAAGTGTTTTAACGACTTGTGTTGCTTTTTTCTTAAGTGGTGCACCACTGAGTCCGCCTGACTCTAGAGAGTGTGGGTGATTACATAGAGGATTTCTATCGACAGTGGTATTTGTCGCAATGACAGCATCGAATTTCCAATGCAGCAAACTGTTTGCAATTGCAGAAATTTCCTTTGCATTGAGGTCAGGAGAGATCTTAAGAGACAATGGGACATATTTATCATACTTATCGGATAGCTCGGACTGCTTGTTTTTAAGGTGATATAGAAGCTCATCCAGTTGATCACCATACTGCAAAGACCTGAGTCCGGGAGTATTTGGAGATGAAATATTTACTGTAATATAGTCGGAAACGGAATATATATGCTCCATACACAATAGGTAGTCATCCTTACCTTTTTCGATGGGAGTATCTTTATTCTTTCCAATGTTAACCCCTACCAAAATCGCAGATTTTTTTGCTAAAAGATTTTCTTTGAGATTGTTTACTCCCAGATTGTTAAAACCCATACGATTGATTATCGCTTTCGTTTCTTGGAGCCGGAATAGGCGCGGCAGCTTATTTCCTGATTGAGGCCTCGGAGTTACAGTGCCCACTTCAACATGTCCGAACCCCATGGCATGGAAGGCATCGATCGCTTCACCATCCTTGTCCAGACCAGCAGCTAGGCCTACTGGGTTGAGGAAGCGGAGCCCCATGAGCTCGATGGGTTTGGATTTGAGTGATTGCCGATAAAGTTTATCAACCGGGGTATTAGCGCTTCGTTTGAGAATTGAAAGCGTAACATCATGGGCTGTTTCAGCATCCATCCTTAGCATGACTTTTTGAGCGATATCAAATAGCATGTGATTACTCATTAGTTGGTTTATTGAAATCATAGCGATTCACAGGTGCACGAAATTGTCGGATGGATCAGTTCTTCAATTCCATTATAACTTAAAGTATTATTTAAACGTCACTTTAGGGGAATCATAATTGTTTTAACTAGCATATCCTGTGCACCAAGAAGGGCCTTTGTCAAAGCGAGCCAAAGAAGTTGGAAAAGAGAGTAATACAATCATCTCGCTTTCAAACCGCATGGACAAAAATATAAATGAATGAGTTTGCTATTCGGTTGAACCGAGCTCCCTATAGATTTGACAGTTTTCTGGGCAAACACGCCTGTTATACGGAAAAAACAAACAAAAAGGAGTGCGCTTTAGCAAAGCAATTAGCAAAGAGTGTTAGGTGGTCCTTGACTCGGGTTTTATTCGTTACTAGGAGTTCCATCAGCATCCATTGTTTTTCAGATTAAAGATTTTTTTACGATAGAAGGAGTTTTTCAAATGATAGGATACGTAACCGTCGGTGTCAGTGACTTGGAGCGTGCTAAGACATTTTGGTGCGAGCTGTTATCAGAACTCGGCTGTGACTTTGTGGTAGGAAATGAACGGGTCTCACTGATTGGAAAAAGTCAGGACTCGCCCTTGATTGGTGTTTGCTTGCCATGGGATGGGGAACCTTGCAGCCCGGGCAATGGCAATATGATATCTATAAATGTCGAAAATAATCAGATGGTTGACAAATTGCATGCAAAAGCAATTGAGTTAGGGGCGACTGACGAAGGTGCCCCGGGAGTTAGAGTTCCCGACGTTTTTTACGGTGGTTATTTCAGGGATCTTGACGGCAACAAGGCAGCTTTTTTTAATTGGGGAGGGTAGGCGAACCAACGTTGCTATCTTCTGTTACAGCTGGTTTATACAAACAATTAACTGTTACATTCCATGGTGCAACGACTCATGGGCTAGCTGGAGATTTATTCCTGTTCTCTCAGCAAGCCCTTTAAGTGAATACGATTACTATGTGATACTTTGCGCTATTACATCACTGTGGAGAGAACTTCCATCGTTGTTTCCAATGGTTTTCGCGGGCCATCGGCCGTCTTTAAAGATAAATAGCACCGTTACACCGTCTGGCCCTGCCAACAGAGGACCGTATCCGCGGTTGGCTAGACCAAGCCGAATGTCTCCTGCGCTGTGCCACTCTGCTCCCACCTTTTGAGTTCCCTCTAAAATAATTTCTGTGTAGTCGCATTCGTGAGTATGCGCTTCAATCAAACATTCGGGCGGATAAAAAACCCTAAAAACTGTGGGGGAGGAGGGATCTTTGGGACAACCAATTCGATACATCTTCGATATTACCCCGTTGGGCAGATGGATTGGGTCAATATCATCCCAGTTAAAGGCGGCGTGGCCGCGACGATTTAGTGAAGCTGACAGGGCATCCTGAGTCAGGTCTACAGCCTTTCTGTTTGTATTTTTATTCATTTCACGCTCCCAAAATTTGGTGAAGCAACGTTGGTGGCTCTACAAGGCGATTTTAGTGCTTGCTGACGAGGAGTCAATGGCGCTGTAGTTAGTAGCTAATTAATGGAATGATGATTTAGAATTATCGCAGCTAGTTATATGGAAAACTTAATATGCAGAACATGAAATATATTGGCCTTCATGCCTCTGGCGGAGCAGATCAGATGTACCTGGCTGAAGGACCACTGCCAAATTGTGGGCCGAACGAGGTGGTAATAAAGGTGGCAGCCGCTGGAATCAATAGGCCCGATATCCTGCAGCGCGAGGGCTTATATGATCCTCCAAAGCAAGCGTCGCCAGTGATGGGTCTGGAAGCAGCAGGAGAAGTTTGTGAGATTGGTTTGGCAGTGGAGGGGTGGAAGGTAGGCGACAAGGTTTGCGCCCTTTGCAATGGGGGCGCCTATGCTGAATATGTGGCGGTTCCTGCAGGGCAGTGTTTGCCTATTCCGGGTGATCTTAGTTTGGTGGAAGCCGCATCGTTGCCCGAAACGTTTTTCACGGTTTGGGCGAATGTTTTTTTGCGAGGAAATCTCTCCCGAGGAGACAGCATCTTGATCCACGGGGGAGGCAGTGGCATAGGAGTAGCGGCTATTCAGTTGTCTAAGGCATTTGGGGCAACTGTTTTGGCAACCGCTCGAAGCAGTGCAAAGTGCACAGCATGCGAAAAAATCGGCGCTGACTGGGCAATTGATAGCAAATCAAATGATTTCGTATCTCAAGTGATGCGGATTACTAATAACGTCGGCGTAGATGTTATCCTTGACATGGTTGGTGGCGATTACATCAGGAAAAATATTAAGTGTGCGGCGGTTGACGGAAGAATTATCAACATAGCTTTTTTGGCAGGTGCAGTCAGCGAAATAAACTTGATGCCCATCATGATTAAGCGACTCACGCTGACTGGGTCTACATTGCGCCCGCAAACCCCAGAATCTAAGCGAAAAATAGCGACAGACCTGAATAAGAAAGTCTGGCCCTTAATTGCATCAGGTAAAATCAGGCCGATAATCCATAACTGCTTTTCAATGAATGAAGTTGCAGAAGCTCATCGTATGATGGAGGAAAATCAACACATCGGAAAGATTATAATGACAGTTGATTAGTTTGAATCTTTAGGCGATTCAGCTCTGGTCGACAATCACTCTGGCAGGATAATCAATTTGGGCTCCAAATATTCTTGCAGGCCTTCAAGGCCACCCTCCCGGCCAATCCCTGATTTTTTTACCCCACCGAATGGTTGCACGACGCACATATCCCAGGTGTTTACCGAAATTTGTCCAGTCTTGACTCTTCGAGCAATCGTTTCTGCTAGAGCGATGTCAGAAGCATAGACTGCTCCGGATAGCCCATAATCTGAATCATTAGCGATTTTGACTGCATGGTCTATGTCATCAAACGGTATGACAGTAATGACGGGGCCAAAAATTTCTTCCTGTGCGATACGCATTTTATTGTCTACATCGGCAAATAGAGTCGGATTAACATACCAACCTTGCTCTAAGTGGGCCGGCCGGCTGCCCCCACACACAAGTCGAGCGCCCTCTTCACGACCGATCTTGATGTAGTTTTCGACGCGATCTCGTTGTGCTTTACTGATCACCGGTCCGATGGATGTGTCGGGGTCTTGAGGGTCGCCAACCTTTAGACTTTCGATCAACTCAGCCATCTTGGAAACCAATTCTTCTTGCCTATCTTTGCGGATTAAAACGCGAGTCAGAGCAGCACAAATTTGTCCAGAGTGTCCTATTGCATTAAACACGGTTGACTGGATTATCGGGTCTAGTTCAATGTCGTCGGCAATTATCGCAGCCGACTTTCCACCGAGTTCCAGAGTTACTCCAGCGATGCGTTTCGAACATTCACTCATCACTTCGGCGCCTCCTCTTGTCGAACCAGTGAAAGCAACCTTATCAATCCTAGGATCCGAAACCAGGAGTCGCCCTATATCTCGTCCTGCGGGTAATATACTGATCACTCCCTCGGGAAATCCTGCGGCCTCGAGCGCTTCGGCAAGGATCAATGTTCCAATTGGTGCCTCTGGCGCGGGTTTAACCACCAGAGTGCAGCCAGCAGCCAGAGCGGCTCCCATCTTAAGAGATGCTGTAGGAACAGGACCATTCCAAGGTAATATTGTGGCCAGAACGCCTACGGGTTCATAAGTTAAAATGCCTCGTCCCCCTTCCCAATCCCGTTCCTCTTCAAATTTAAACCGTGAGTGAAAAGTGGCTGCATCATTCCACATCTTTTGCGCTTGAACTCCCATAAAACTTGCCAGAGCACCGGGGCCTCCCACTTCTGCGGTAAAACTCGTCGCAATAACAGCATCACGCTTTGCCACTTCCTCAGCCGCCCTAGAAAGGTAATGAGATCTCTCAGTAGCAGACATTCTTGGCCATGGGCCGTTATCAAATGCTTGTCTCGCTGCGGCAATTGCTCTATCCATGTCGTCTGCTGTAACGACTGGGATAGTAGCGACAACCTCTTCTGTGGCAGGAGAGAAGACCGACAGAATCTCGGTGCTTGAAGGATTGCACCATTGACCTCCTATGAAGAGCTTCTCATAGCTTGGAATCGTTGAATTCACTATCTATACCCCGCGTTATTTTCATTGATTTCTTGGGCGATTCGCAATGCCTCGCTCCCCACATACCCTCTTATCATTTTCGACTCATCTGTTGTTATTGCGTCTGCAAAACTGACCATGCCGCGTTCATGATATATTCCATTCATCACAATAGCTTCCCAGAGTTCTGATTCAGTGACGGCGATTGATCGCTTTAAATCTGGCAAAACGCCGCTAGATAAGGTGCCTGTTCCGTGGCACCCAGCGCAGTTTGCAGCATAGAGTATGCGTCCATCCTCAATCTCCTCAGCACTCAAAGTCACCGAGGGCTGCTGCAATGGTCTAGGTGAAAGGTCGTTTTTTTTCAGTTCGGCCTCACCATCTAATGTGAAAACAAGCAATCTACCATTCGGGTAGTTTTTTGGGCCGTTAAAACTTGGCAGCGAGAGAGGGACAGCTCCTCCATCTCCTACCATCACCGCTACATATTGTTTTTCGTTGATGGCATACGACACTGGCGCTGCAAGGATGGGAATGCCTGCATCCATTGACCAAAGCTTCTGCCCAGTCGCCGCATCATATGCGTTAAAATGACCCTCCGCTGTTCCTTGAAAAACCAAATCTCCGGCTGTAGCCATAGTTCCGCCGTTGTATGTTTTTGGGTGGTCAACTGTCCATGCTGGTTTTTGATTTATCGGATCCCAGGCCAGCAGGCTGCCAGTCAATATGGACTCTATTTGGGAAATGCCTTGAGGGTCAGTAGGGAGCTCATCTTTGAATAACTCGTAACCTAGGTTCAACTGATTGGGGCGAAAGTTAAAAGGTTTTTCCTGCTCATAAATGAAAGGCAGCACATGGATGGGGATGTAAACTAGGCCGGTTCTTGGGCTATATGACATTGGCTGCCAATTATGCACTCCGGCTCCACCAGAAACAGCTAGGAAAGGGTCCTCTCGATACCTCGCACCCTCCGTTTCAACCGGTCGTCCGGTTGTTAGATCAATGTGTGAGGCCCAGTTGACCGGACCAAACTTTTCAGCGGAAAGGGGCTTGCCCGTTGCACGGTCGATAACATAGAAAAAACCATTTTTGGGTGCATGCATTAACACCTTAACGGGCTCGCCATTTAGAGTAAGCTCAGCCAGAGTCATTTGTTGAGACGCCGTGTAATCCCAAGTTTCCCCGGGCACTTCCTGGTAGTGCCAAATGTAAGCCCCCGTGTCGGGGTTTAAAGCAATAATTGACGATAAAAAAAGGTTATCGCCAACACCTTCGGATCGGAAGAAGTGATTAATCGGAGAACCATTTCCGACGCCGATATACAGCTGATCGAATTCCTCATCGTAGACAATGGAATCCCAAACGGTGCCACCCCCGCCATGTTTGAGATATTCTCTACCTGACCATGTGCTTGCCGCGATTTTTTCGAGTGCTTCATCGGATGCTGCACCATCTGGCCCTAGATTTGGATCTCCCGGGACTGTGTAAAAACGCCAAATAAGTTTACCGGTTACTGCATCATAGGCGCTTACATAACCGCGAACCCCCAAATCCGCCCCACCATTACCGATAAACACTTTACCTTTGGCAACGCGTGGAGCCCCAGAGATGGTGTAGGGTTGTGTCTGATCAACGGTAAGGACGCTCCATAGCAGGTCTCCAGTTTTTGCGTCGAGAGCAATAAGGCGGCCATCGAAGGTTGCAGAAAAAACTTTTCCATCAGCGAAAGCAACTCC
>CAJWMT010000069.1:0-13257 GCA_913044275.1 uncultured Cellvibrionales bacterium | reverse complement strand
GGGCAGTGCGATGGATGGAGGCAAGTGTGTTTGCCTAACAGCCAATAATAACTTTGATTTGTGGGATTTTGAATTCGAGAAAGCAGCCCCCGAAATTGGGGGAAATGAACACTTTCCTAAACTTATTACCATTCCCACAACTGCGGGCACAGGAGCAGAGACCGAAAGCACAGCCATGGTTACTCATCTTAAGAAAGGAATGAAATTTTGTGTTTGGCATCCAAAGCTCAAACCATCATTGGCCCTATTGGATCCCAAACTAACCATTAGTCTTCCGCATACTCTGACAGCCTGGACAGGCGCAGATGCAATGACTCATGCGATCGAAGCCTTCCTAGTGCCTGGCTTTCACCCTCTTTGCGATGGGCTCGCATTAGAGGGCCTAAACTTAATCACCACATGGCTACCCACAGCTGTTCAGGAACCGGAAAACCTAAACGCTAGGGGCGGTATGCTCGTCGGGTCCTGTCTGGCAGGAGTGGCTTTTTTGAAGGGCTTGGGGATGGTCCACGCTATTTCACACATGGTAGGTGCAGAATTTGGCACTCAGCATGGATTAACAAATGCCATTATTCTGCCTGTCGTGATGGAATTTAACCTACCAGGTATGGAAAAAAAAGTCGAACGAATGGCAGCTACTATGAATCTAGAGGACCCTAGCATAGACTGCTTTGTTAATGAGGTGAAGAATATACTAGATGCAATCGATATTCCGAGATCACTTAGTGAGATCAACGTCCCTCTAAACTGTTCTCAACGAATAGCTAGAAAAGCTCTCTTGGACAGTGCCGCAGCAACTAACCCCAAACAAGCAAATGCTGAGCAGGTACAAAAGTTGATAGAAACTGCCATTATAAAGGCTCGATGAATTAGAGATTAATTAAAAATGAAAAATCTTCTTAATTTTTATATCGGAGGGAACTGGATTAGCCCAATATCTCCTCTGACTATGCCAGTACTAAATCCAGCAACCGAGATAGAAGTGGCATCGGTAGCCATGGGTAATGAGGATGACGTTAATCGTGCTGTTGCTGCAGCAAACACTGCTTGGGAAAGTTTCTCGAAAACTAGCAAAGCCGAGCGATTACAATTACTAAGCCGATTGAAAATTGAAACTGAAAAGCGATTCGAAGACTTAGCTCAAGCCATGCGAATAGAAATGGGCGCGCCGATAAGTATGGCGAGAGATGCTCAAGCCGACGCCGCAATAGGACATCTGAATGGTTTCATGGAGGCTCTCAAGAGTTTGGAATCAAAAAAGGTACTTGAAACTGGCGATATTATTTTAAAAGAACCCATTGGGGTATGTGGTCTTATTACGCCATGGAATTGGCCTATCAATCAAATTGCACTTAAAGTGATTCCTGTGCTTGCTTCTGGGTGTACCTGCGTGCTTAAGCCTTCCGAACATACTCCTATTTCAGCCATGATTTATGCCGAAATTATTCATGAGGCAGGATACCCTGAAGGAGTATTCAATTTAGTAAATGGTGATGGACCTACCGTTGGTTCTGCCTTGTCAAAGCATCCAGATATTCAAATGATTTCATTTACTGGCTCGACGAGAGCTGGTAAGTCCATCACTTTTGATGCTGCAGATACTATTAAACGTGTGACTCTAGAGCTTGGTGGAAAATCACCTAACCTTGTCTTTGCTGATTGTGATCTAGAGTCCAGAGTTACTAGTTCAGTGAATGAATGTATGTTTAACACAGGGCAATCATGTGATGCTCCCACACGACTGCTAGTCCAACGTTCTTGTTATAAAAGGGTGTTGGAGATTGCCAAAACAGCTGCGGAATCAATCAAAATTGGAGATCCTGCTGAAGAAGGCGATCATATCGGACCATTATTCGATCAAATCCAGTATGACCGGGTGCAGGCAATGATTAAAGTTGGTATCGATGAGGGTGCTACCCTTCTGTGTGGCGGGCTTGGTAAGCCAAGTGGACATAAGAAAGGTTGGTTTGTCAAACCCACGATCTTTGCGGATGCAGCAAATAATATGCGTATTAGCCAAGAGGAAATTTTTGGGCCCGTATTGGTGATTATTCCATTTGATGACGAAGAGGAGGCTATTGTAATGGCGAATGACACACCTTATGGACTTGCAGCTTATCTGCAAACAGGAGATGCCAGTAGAGCGCAAAGAGTTGCCGCACGATTGCGGGCGGGAGCTGTCCACATAAATGGCGGTGATTTTAACTATGGTTCGCCGTTTGGCGGATATAAACAATCAGGAAATGGCCGAGAAGGCGGTTTAATGGGGCTGGAGGATTTTCTCGAAACGAAAACATTGCATGGCATCTAGCAACAACAAAGCCCTGCCAAATTTAGCGGCCGCATGTTTTATTCATGTGGTTCGTTAAGAACTCTGATATCGCTCCGATAGACGCTTTGGCTTCAGGTAAATTATTGTCCCACTCAAAAACATGCCAAAGGTCTTCCCAAACTCTCAAGTCAACTTTTACGTCATGCTCACGCAATTTATTGGCTAGACAAATCGACTGACTCATCAATAAATCGCGAGTTCCGGTACTGATATAACACGGTGGGAATGTACTGTCGAATCTACCATTCATAGGTGAGATATCGGTATCAGCCAGATTGTTTTCTTTACCATAGCACTTCGCAGCAAAATCCAAGTGCTGCTTGGTCA
Organism: uncultured Cellvibrionales bacterium; assembly: GCA_913044275.1. GTDB lineage: Bacteria > Pseudomonadota > Gammaproteobacteria > Pseudomonadales > Porticoccaceae > TMED48. The sequence goes on along the minus strand of CAJWMT010000069.1, from coordinate 10,598 downwards.
GTACCGGATCACGACCATCGTTATCAACAAGACTATACCCAGAATTAGTCAAATCGCACCAAGGAGAAAGCAATGCGATGGCTCTGGGAAATGGCATACCTGAACGTTTAGCGCGATGCATGAGCGCAAGACCGAGGTTACCACCTGCAGACTCTCCGACCAAAGCAAAACACTCCTTGCTCAACTCTTGATACACCAAAAAACCGTCATCGACAGGAGTTGGCCATGGGTTTTCCGGCGCCAGACGATAATGAGGTATTATCATAATAGCTCCAGTGGCAACTGATATCGGTGCAGCAATTGCTAGATCTTCAAACGGGCTTCCTGAGACATACCCTCCTCCGAACCCATACAGTATTTTCCATGCGACCTTTACTTTAGATGGCTGAATGTGCAAACACGGAATTTTTTGAATGGTTGTTTTCTCAATCGTGAAATTGTTCTGCTCTATAATGCTATTTACGGCAGGTTCAATTGCCTGACGAGTTTCAGAGCGCAATTCACCAAGGCGAGCGAGGGATCGGTCGGGCAACGACCCAGAATAGTTTTTGATTACTTGCCGCGCTTCCGTGCTCAGATGACTCAACAATCCAATTGGACTTTACATTTTTACCTTTTTATGTGCCTTTATCGACTGCTTCAGTCAAGAATAGTCATCAAATATACTAAGATTTAGCCACCGATATTTTCGACCAAATGTCCTGCACCCATTCGCGAATCAACATCCCCTCAGCCCAGCGATCTGAAAGCTCTCGTTGACCTGCATCAGTTATGGCATAGGGCGGTGGACCGAGTTCCACAAGAAATCGTAATGTTCCTTCATTGGCATTGCGCCTGAACCAGGCTTCAAAACCCTCTCGCCACCAACTGAGATATTGATTAACCCATTCCACATGCTGAGGGAAATGCAGCGCAATTTGTATTTGCTGATTACTCGAGATGCGTCCTTGAAAAGAGTCAGAGCGGTCAATAATTTGACTGAAGTGGTTTGAGTCGGAGCGGTTTATTGGGAGTTGTAGTTCCCGATCGACCACGAAATGTGATAGGTCTGAGCACAAGCGTAATTGAGGAATCAACGCCAATACCTCTAGCGTATAAAATAAATCGTTCAGCGTGCCGTTTCGATGAGTTTCAAGAAGCACAGGGAATGGAAATCTGCAGGCTTGGCTCAGCCATCTTTCAATCACCGGAACAGCGCCCCTCGGGGTTAGTGGCATCACTCCGCCTATTATATTAACCTGAGTTGCATTTAGGTCAGCGGCCATTTCGAGCAACGGCTCTAAGGAACCAATATCGTGAGGAAAAGCATTTATCATGCATTTGAGATCTAAGTCTTCAAACACAGGCTTAAGTTTCAGACAATCGGCGATTTCAGAAGTATTTGGATCAAGGCACGCACCATCAAAACCCGCCGCCGCGATTCGTTCTAAGTGCACCTGAGCAGGCTGCTCAGGTTGGCCAGGCACCCTCTCCTCCATGGCCCAGAGTGACTGATAAATTTCAAGCCCTTGTGTCACAGATTAAAACGAGGTCAGGAATGAGGCCGCGTTCCCGCCAGTCAATTGAGCTGATTGAGCCGCCTTCAGGAAATCTGATCCAGTAACCTGTTTTAGACCGGGAGCATCGTGAAAAATTCTATATCGTCTATAACGATGATACATCAACAACTGAGGCCAGAGTCTGATCACCGAATCTGGATTGTCACCAAACAGTTCACGATGAAGTTGCGGCAGTTCGAACCATGGAGTGGTTGGCTTGGCATGATGAGCGTTATGGTAACCAAAATTTAAAATAAGCCAATTAACAAAAGGGTAACGCCACGACAATATCGGACTGAATGTGTGTTCCTGTTCCCATGCCAAATCGCCCTTATGCTCAGAGACCTCGTCTGTATACATATTCGTACGGTAAGGGTAATCATGTTCAAGCCCATCAACAAACCTAAGAACGATAATCATAAACATATAGGCAAGCATGTAACCCAGAAAAGCTGCCAGACTTATATAGGCTAATCCACCAAGCAGAGTACCGCGCACCAAAATCACTGCAGCATTTCGGCGCCACTGATTGCGACGTTCCGGAATTATGAAGGCAGTGAAAACCATGATTGCGTGCATTAAAATGCAGTGTGCTGGAATGTAAAACCATTCAAAAAGGATAGTGATACGGTAGATAAAAGGATTCGCTATAAAAAAGGCTTCATAATCAAACCAGACTACATCGTCGTTTTCTACATGGTGCCGAAAATGTTTCATCCTAATATCTTCAACAGTCCCGTAACAGGATCCACAGATCCAACCGAGTAAATTTGCTAGTTGGAGATTATGTCGGTTCACTTTGAATAGAGTGTTGTGGGCACATTCGTGAATGAGATAGGCTGCAATTATCATCCCATGACCGAGCAACAAGACTCCCGGAAAAAATCCGATCCAACCGCCCTTGAAAAGTAGCCCCCAACCCAAGATGTAGGCTGTCAGAGAGTAGATAATCGCAGCGCTGTGCCAAAATCGACCGCGTTCTGTTTTAAACGTCCAAATGGACATATTATTACCCTTTTTCTTCGCACTCGATTATGATTGCAACTCTAATCAGTTTTCAAGTATTAATGGATGTTACTGATTTAAATAGATTTTTGTTAACTTAAACACATAACTTTTATTTTGTAAATAACCGGTCCTAGTAATATCAAGTCGTGATCAAAACCCAACGCCGCAATAGAAGATTCAGTTCCTTGGAAGGGTTATTAACTTAGTAAGCTCTAAGTAGCTATTAGCGTTTTTCCAGCCTAATAGGTACGCCATACTTCGGCCTCATTGTTAAGCTCATCAGTGCTTCAATCTTACCTTTATTAGTCAGAGTTAATCGAAATTTTTGGGTTATCATTGCGATGATAAATACTGCTTCCATCAATGCAAAGTTATTCCCAAGGCATACTCTGGGACCACCGCCAAACGGAATGTATGCATAGGAGTGTCGAGCGCGCTGGGCCTCTGTTGTGAATCGCTGAGGATCAAAGAACTCAGGATTCTGCCAAAAATCTCGGTGACGGTGCAGCAGATAGGGACTAAAAAATAAATCTGAGCCTCCCTCAATGTAATATCCGCCGAGGTTATGTTCCGTCTCAACTCGTCTCGGCAACATTGGAACCGGCGGGTAAAGTCGCATTGTCTCCCTAAAAACCTTGAGACAATAATCCAGATCGCTAAAATCTGCAGAGGTAGGTTTTCTTTTACCCAGAACACTATCAATCTCGCGCTCAATATTTAATCGAACGTCTGACCGCTGCGAAACTATAGTAAACAACCACGACATCGCATTGGCAGTAGTTTCGTGACCGGCAATAAACATGGTCATTGCCTCATTTCGCAATTCATCGTCGGACAGCGGCTGTCCAGTTTCCTTATCCGTTGCATCCATCAACATCTGCAATAAATCCGTTGGTGTTTCCTTGGAAGCTCGCCGCTCATGAATGATCCGGAAGATGATCTGATCTAACTTTTCAATATAACCACGATAATTTTTATTGCTTGCCAAGGGCAATTTGTTTAAAAGCTGGAACGGTAGCGCCGCTCGCCGATTAGTTGCAGTTAGAAGTGGTGGGAACGAGGCTCCAACAGTTTGAAGATCCTGGTAAGACAATGCGGTACTAAACAGCGCTTTGACTACTACTTTAAGCGTGACCTGCATCATCGCTTCGGTTAATTCTATGACCCTGCCGGCATCGCATTCAGACTCCCATTGATCCAGCATTTCTTCTATGCAATCGGTCATCAGGGTGCCCAAGCCAGCAATTTGGCCTCTGTGAAAATATGGTTGAACTAATGAGCGTTTGCGTTTCCATTCGTCACCAACAGAGGTAAAAGTACTCTCGCCCAAAACCTCTTTCACGATCTTAAAGCTGATCGTTTTCTTTGAATAATTTTCACTGCTACGAGTCAACACGTCCTTAACCAGCTCCGGATGATTAATAAAGTAAGCTCGCTTCTTGAGTAGTCTAAAGGTAATGACATCGCCATATTTGTCGACGCTGGACTGCAACCATTCCATCCGTTTATGACTTGCCAAGTGAAACAAGCTACCTACAAACGGATAACCGCCAGGACCCAGAGGGACGGCTTGTAAATTGCTTCTAAGGCTGTCTCTCACTGACATGCGCGCCTAACCACTATATCTGCAGAAAAGTATGTTTAAAACAACACCAAGACTATTTTCAGCTTCAGAGAAACATCATATGTTAGTACGCAAATCGATCGCGCTTAAAATCAAAACTTACGCTCTACGTTTCTGAAGTGAGTATCACAACTCGACGTCACTACATATTATGCATTGAGCAAATCTTATTGCCCGCTGGATCCTCAAGATATGCCAAGTAAAAGCTCATCGGTGCTTCTCCTCTTGGCCCGGGAGGATCCTCAATAGCTTTCCCACCATTTTCAAGACCGGCTTTGTGCCATGCTTCAACTTCTTCGGGACTATCAGCTTTGAAACCGATTGTGCAACCATTACCATGACTAGCTGGCTCATTATTTATTGGTTGTGTTATCACAAAAATTGATCCGTCGTGAAAGTAGAGATAGCGCATATGACCTTTATCATTTGGATTGGGTACACCAGGTTTAGCTCCTAACTCCCCTAAAATAGCATCATAAAACCTTTTGGATTCTTCGATATTTTTTGCACCCAACATAATGTGACTGAACATAAGCATTGTTCCTTTTTTAAATCAAAAATTAAGGTTGTTTCTCATATTTCTCCATCCGAGAATTCGAGTGGTTCCGCCATTTAGAATTGCAGACCAGTTAGTTGGAAGTAAATGACTAAATAGCATTTTCATCGTTAACTTGGATTGTAGCAACTCTTGCGGTCTTTAGATTCCCAAAACTATATACTGCAGCAGCTGCCGAGGTAGCCATTGAGGCCGCTTGCGTGGCCACTATCGCTCCGGAGGCAGCGGACATGCCGGTAGCTGCCCCGGCAATAGTCAATGCAGATCCCAGAAAGCTCCTCCATTGCTGATTATTCCAGACGAGAAAACTATATGATTTGGGCTGCCCAGTATAAGGGTCCATATAACTGGTAATCGCAGCAGGCTGCGATGGAGGCCCCAGCAACATGAGTGCAAACTCTGACGGCATACCAGGAACTAGGTTGCTTGTCATAAAACGTTTCAGATGAGTTTGCTCATATCGACCTGCATATTCCTCGACATTATCAACACACGCTGTAAAACCAGTGAATTTCGTCAGCCGCTCAAAATCCTTTGCAGCCATTTTAACTTTTGGCCAGTATTCATTGACATCTCGCAGGATAACCTTTCCACAAATTTCTTTTATAACAATTGGCGTACAAGAGGTCATCGCTCTTTTTTTAGTAGCTGCAGCTTGGTTCATGAATTTAACATTTCCCTCAGCATCTGCGGGGGAAACCCAAATTAAAGAAACCGATAAAAATTGAGTGATAATAAAATTGACCATTGCAAATCCTCTGAGATAGCGACAGCTACTCCGCGACTCAACTTTGACATCAGTCAGCCAGGAAACTCAATTAAAGAGCAGTTTCCAATTAATTTTTTTTAATTCCTCAAAGCTTTTAACACAAAAGAATCAAGAGGTGAATCATCAGGGGCAAAAAACCTCGGGCAGTAAGATGCTGTTAAGTCTAAAATTTATCAGAGATAAAATAGCACCACTTATCATTCGTTTTCTGAAGTTCATAGATGATTTCATAATCATCGTCGGTCGCTGATTTTGATGCTAATTCAGATTACCCCCCAAGATGCACAGTAGCAACTTAACGTCTTTTGCTCATGCAGTTCCGTCTTATGCAAGGGGCTTTCTGGATCCAGATGGAACTCAAGCATGCCGACGGATGAGGACACCGCATCGCTAATGATACCGGTCTTAATTTTCTCAGACTAATCACTTAAATCAAAAAAATATGTTGATCATCAGCCACTAATGCCAATGCCTTTCTAACGGTTATAGAGCGTAACCCATCGAGAGCCTCTGCTATCAAAGCTCTTGCACTCTGTCCAGTCAATTGCGTCATTATGATATTTCGTCACATTTCCAAATGCAGCTTTGGTTTCCAAAAAGGGCGAAAGAGTTCGATCTTCGGGCAGCGATTCATAACTACCTGTAACCCCGCCGCCTCAGCTACTCGCGCGGCTTCTTCACTAAAAACTCCTATTTGGCTCCACAAAACCTTTGCCTCAATAGCCGCAGCCTCATGAGCGACATCGATAAGATCTTCAGAACGCCGAAACACATTGACCATGTCGACCGGTCGATCAATAGACCTCAGAGATGGAAAGACTCGAAGGCCTCGAATTTCGTTAATGCCTTCGCGTGGATTGATTGGAATCATGTCATAGCCAGTTTCGTGAAGCACGCGCAATACCCCATAGCTAAACTTCGTCTTATCAGGACTGGCCCCGACCATAGCAATGGTCTTTACAGATGCAAGGATATCATGCAAATAATCATCACCGTAGGGTTCAGAATGATCCATATAGCTCATTTCAGACCTCCTCGGGGGTAGCGATATCAGCCTTCAACTCATGCGGAGCCAGTGGGTCGAGAAAAGGATTACGGTACAAGAAGTCATGACTTTCCAAGCCGACCTCTAAGGCACAATCAGTTTCCGCTCGAGCTATGCAAAGAATTACGTAACCATTCTCAATCTGTCGATTATTCAATGCCAACTGTGCATTTTGATCAACAGTCCCCTCGATGAGCTTCGCAGCGCAAGTTATGCAACCGCCGTAACGGCAACCATACGGGAGGTCGACACCTTGATCAAGCAGTTCATCAAGCAATGGTCGCCGACCCGCCACTTCATAACGAGCATTGTCTTGATTCGTGATTGTTATGGTCGTCATAACCAGATATCGCTTGTGCAATCGCCACCAGGATAGCGCGTTTCGTGGCAGCGCGACGGGCCATTGGGTTCCTTACCAAAATCGACTATAAAATCGGGGTCGATCTCCATTCCACCATTCTTGATATCACAATTGATCATTAACATGCAGCCGCCATTGGTTCGAATTTCTGGATAGAATTGGTTATCCCAAGTACTGAAAAGCGATGTCGTAACATAGAGTCGCTTGCCATCTAATGATAACTGGATCATTTGTGGACCCCCAGTCACTTTCACTCCATTTACTTCGGGTTGCTTATTCAACAATCCACCCATCCAAACCTGGCCCGTGAGCTTTGGATTATGGGGATCCGAGATATCATACTGACGTACGTCACCGTGGAGCCAGTTGCAGAAGTAGAGATATTTGTCGTCCATTGACAGCAGGATAACCGAGATTATGCCAGGCACTGGAATCGGCCATTCGGGGTGCGGTTCATTGTCAACATCAATTATCTTTTCCCACTGCCATTCATCGGAATCGTCCTTCCACCAATGAATTATATTGGCAGAGAGCGCCGCGCCGCAAAAGCCATGAGTGCTATTCGGGTCATGATGAAAACGCACTTCTAGCGGAATCAAACCGTCTTCCCCTAAATACAGGGTTTGTTTCGGCTCCCGTTTCTCGAAATCCCAAAGATGAATTCGGCGGCCATATTTTAGATGACCCACTTCTTCCAAATCAAATCCGGGCATAAACGTATTAGGAGCGGCCCACTCAGAGGATGCCATAACATTATGACGCGGCTGGTACCAAAAGTCGTAGCCAAATGGAATATCACCCATAGAATTTTCCCAGCGGCCCAAGATATTGAAATTCTTATCAAGGTGAAGATAGCCCCCAGGCGCCTCGCCTTTGGCATCACCTAACATAGAGATGATGATTTCCGACCTTAGACAATGAACGGTGTGGGGAGCCGACAGATTTGTCTTGGACTTAATTTCTGCGCCTTCGATGACTTTGTACAAGCTTGGAGCTCGAGGGTCTGAGCCGGTATCGATTATATGGATATTCGATGATCTTACACCGGGAACCAGCAAATGACTGCGATTCATGAACTTGTCATCAAAACAGGATGAACAAGCGTTCCATCCCATGTGGTGCAGTTCATCTCCTATACCCGGCATCTCCAACCGGTGGATAACTTCAGAATAGGTTGGACTTTCTGGATCGGCATCAATAGTACACAAATAGTCAGGTCTTTGGATTCCAGTACCTGTATATATTGCAATCGTATAAAGGATCTTCTCGCGAGACGCTTTGATAGCCTCGGCTGGGCTAGCGTAACCCGGACCACAACAATCCATTGTATTCACTCCACCGCTCATAACGTCCATCTAAACGCGCATGCTACTTTCTTTGCTATTCCAACCCAATATTTTTCCAAGTCTCCTTCCGATTCCTCACCAACCATCAGCATTACAAAATTCCGCATTTTCATTTCCCTTATGAGTGTGCCAACTCAATTGTTAATGCCCTCTGGAACCCCTTGTTTAGAGGGTTTTCAAAAAATTCTGTCTCTACTTTGTGTCAATTTTTAGCTCTGGGTAAGAAGGATCCCAATCCTGTAACCAACTTGGTTCTGAGAGAAGTTCAAGTCTATCATTTACTGTATAAGTTACAGGAAAAATTCCATGAGATTTTAATGTTCCAGATTGAATGTCAATTAAAGCGTCTTGCAAATGGGTAACTGTTTCTAAGCTTAGTTCAGGAATACCTATAGAATCATCTCCGTGCGCTCCAAATACACGCAACCTATTGTCACCAACTGCTTTTATCGCTTGAGAACTCTGTAGGTAGTCGCCCATATTACTATTTGGTAAAAACCCATACAACGGCCCAGGATATAGGAAATCTCCTACAAACAAGTAACCAGCCTCTCGGTCAAAAAGAGAAATTGAATCATTATTATGTCCTGGTGTGTACAGTACCAATAAGCGCCTATTACCTAAATCAATTGTCTCATTCGGTGTCAACCATTCGCTCATCTTGATTTCAGGCTGAGGATATCCTTCCATTTCACCAAGATACTCAAATCGAGTTAGGAGCAAGTTGTTATCAGTTACTCTTTTTCTCAAATGCGGCAAATCAACAAGAGCAGTATTTTCAAAGACAACCTCATTTCCAATGTGGTCAAAATGCAAGTGCGATGGAATAAAGGTGACCGGGAGATCAGTAATACTTTCTACAACTTCTCGAATATCTCTCTGGCCAGTGCCCGCATTAAAAAGAATTGCCTTACTAGCTCCAAGTATTAAATAGTTAAAATTCAATTGATGATATCTCGGCTCTCCGATAGCAAATGTTAGTTCATCAATTTTCTGAATCGTAAAATAATCATCAAACCAATTAACTTCCTTTCCCCCAACCATAGGATCTAACAACTCCGGTAATTCGCTAGAGGTCATTGAGTAAATAAGTAGGTTAGCTCTCTGATTGATAATAACTAAAACTAATATCAATGCTACACTCATTACACAAAGTATTGTTTTCAATTTAATAATCTCCACTCAGTAATACGATGCTCTGAAATAAGAGTTATTTAGGAAAATATCTTAGTTTTAATTATTTCAAGGGACAATAGTACTTTTATCAAGTAACATTTCTCAAAACCAGGATTACTCCCACTAAACAATAACGGCGTTATAAATTATTGTTTTTATTGATATTTTTATGGTGTGTGTATGAAGTGTGTATGACGATATCTACTTTCACACTATTCTGTCTCCGTTTAAGTGACAGTAAATCAATCACTTAGGTATTGTCTCATGCACAGTTTGCTTGTCAAAGTTGATGACGATTTACTGATACCGCACAACACACATTTCTCGTTAGAACTCTCCTTTCGCAACATCTAACACCACCCTCTCACTCGCCCTGCAGAGTTTTCGTAGTGCTGCGTCTTCGGTTGATACCCTGTCTTTGTATTTCGCATAGTTGGTGCGTAACCAATCACCAACCACCGCATTTTTTTCACCGTTCTGTCGCAAGATAAATGCGTTGTATTGCTGATGCAGATAGAAGTATTTGTATTGCTTCTTGATTTGATACTTTGCAGACGATTCAAATCGCCCATCTTTAAGAAGCAGTCTTGCTTGACCGAGTATGTCCTCTTTCCTCTGATTCCTGTTGAACTTCAGATACAGATGTTCCGATGAAAGTTCGCCCTCTTTAACGATTGAAACCTCTTGTTCACCAAAGAGGTGAATCTTGTCCGTGAACCAATCGTCAAAACTCGCATCCAGATAACTGTGAACATCCCAGTCCTTGTAGAACCGTTTGTTGAGTTTGACTGAGTGTTCTTTCTTCGCACCAAACCGAATCTTGTTGTCTTCACAGTCAACAACCAAACGCACAAAGAGAAACCACATCCGATACAGATGAATCGGTTTGTCTAACCAGTAGTCCCGAAACTTGTTCTTCCTTAGACCAATCTGTGCCCCTGTAAAGAACTTAGTTCGTGACGGTTTGATAAGGGACGAGTAGGTGAACTGAGATGCCATGTCCACATGATACCGATTCTCTCCTTTTTCGCTAGTCATTACTTGTCTAGTAAATATATTCTTATGACTATCTGACCCGACTTTTAGTAAAATAGGTCTTATAAATGAGAGATGCTCTATCACCAATTAAGGAGAAAAAAATGTTTAGGAATAACACGACAAGTTTGTCGCATAAG
>CAJWMT010000068.1:0-13386 GCA_913044275.1 uncultured Cellvibrionales bacterium | reverse complement strand
TTGCCGCGAATCCTCAGTAGTGATGATTGGTGGTGCCAAGGTTATTCTGAACCCGGAGCAGGTTCCGACCTGGCCTCGCTTCAAACCTCTGCAGAATTAGCAGGCGATAACTACATTGTTAACGGGCAAAAAGTTTGGACAACTTTCGCTCAGTTTGCTGATTGGATCTTTTGTTTGGTGCGGACATCAAAAGAAATTCGGAAGCAGCAGGGTATTAGCTTTCTGCTTATCGATATGAAAAGTCCTGGTGTCTCAGTTAATCCAATTATCACTATCGATGGAAAACACAGTCTCAATGAAGTTCTATTTGAAAACGTCAAGGTGCCAGTTGAGAATCTTATAGGTGAACAAGATAAAGGTTGGACTTATGCAAAGGCGCTTCTGATTCATGAAAGGGCAGGCATTGCAGAGGTTGCTGACTCGAGAAGTAACCTCAATTCTCTCAAATTACATGCTGCTGCAGAGATTAGTGGGGGAGCCCCAATTCTCGCAGATCCGGTTTTTCAAATGCGTCTATCTGATGTTGAAACGGAGTTGATGGCTCTTGAATACACCGAGCTCAGGGCTCTGGCGTCAATGGCGGAAGGTGGGATGCCGGGTCCGGAGAGCTCATTTTTAAAAATTAAGGGTACTGAGATAAGGCAGGCTATTAGCGAGTTGGCGCTCCAGCTGGTGGCTTACTACGGTTGTGCGCTCGAGAGTAATCTTGACCCTAGTGCACTGGGCCATGATTTTGCTTCGAAGGCGAGGGTTGATTATATGTACGGTCGTGCCGCTAGCATTTATGGTGGTTCAAACGAGGTGCAGCGAAACGTAATTGCGAAAATGGTGTTGGGCGTATGAATTTTAAATTATCTGAAGAACAAACCATGCTTAAAGAGAGCGTTACGCGATTTATCCGGGAGCGATATGATTTTGACAAGAGAAAACAAATTATTAAGTCAGAAGAGGGCTATAGCACGGACTGCTGGGCGACATTCGCAGAACTAGGATGGCTATCAATACCCTTTGCTGAAGAGTATGGAGGATTTGGTGGCACAATCGAAGATGTGGCTGTTGTCATGGAGGAGATGGGCAAAGGCATGATCGTCGAACCATACGTCCCTACGGTACTGATGTTTGGGCAACTCCTTGCCCTGAGTCAGAATAACAAACTTAAATCAGAATATATTCCTAAGATAATCGATGGCAGTTGTCTTGGAGCGTTTGCTTTTTTGGAACGCCAATCAAGGTATGAAATAACTGATATAAGAACGAAGGCCACCGTGCAGGACGATGATTTTATCGTAAATGGGGAGAAAGCGGTCGTTTATGGTGCAGGTAACGCGAATGCTCTTATAATCACCGTTCGAACCGCGGGTGAGCAGTTCGATCGCGACGGTGTAAGCTTACTTTTGCTGGAATCCGACTCGCCAGGCGTTGAAATAAAGTCCTATCAAATGATGGATGGACAGATGGCCGCAAATGTATCCCTCAATAACGTCTCAGTGCCTCAAAACAACGTTCTCGGTACTGTCGATGCAGGCGCAGAGCTAATGGAGGCTTTGGTTCCTTTGGTGATCTTGGCAACGAGCGCAGAGGCTCTTGGAGTCATGTCTATTCTGAACGAACTTACCGTTAGTTACGCAAAAACGAGGAACCAGTTTGGTGCCCCTATCAGCTCATTTCAAGCGCTGCAGCATCGTATGGTCGACAATTTCATGGCGGTTGAACAGTCTCGATCCATGCTGTATCGGGGGCTTTGTGCCTACGGCAACGAAGGGGCTGTCACCCCAATCGAGTGCCTTCGATCGTTGCATGCCATGAAGGTGATAATTTCGAAGTCGGCGAAAAGAGTCGGGGAAGATGCTGTTCAAATTCATGGCGGAATGGGCATGACCGATGAGCTTAACATTGGTCACTACTTGAAGAGGCTTATTTCAATAAATACATTGTTTGGTGATGCTGATTTTCACCAAAAGAAGTTTAATGAGCTGAGTTATAAAACTTGAAAGGATAAGCAAAAATGCTATTTTGGGTGTTAGGGTCTTTTGCGATATTATTTTTATTATTGAGGCAATCCAGAGCCGGGGGCATCCGTCAAACACTCAGGCGGTATGATTATTCATCGGGAGCGGCTTTCGCGCTGGATTCAGATGATGCGCGAAATTTATCCTCCATAGTCGCTCGTCTTCAGACGATCTCGGCATCAATGAATGGACTATCTTTTGCAAAACGATTGAACGCTGTGCGGGGTGTGATGGATAGCTTTTTTGCAGATATTGAAGTTATGAGCGATCGCATACCGGTCAACCTAAATGGACTGCCAGCGGAATGGGTTTTGGCAAGCCAAATTGATGCGCGAAAACGTTTCTTGTATATACATGGCGGCGCATTTTGCGCGGGGAGCCCCAATAGTCATCGCTCCATTACCAGCAGGCTGTCCGAGGCCATTGGCTGTGCAGTTTTGGCTATCGACTATAGGTTGATGCCCGAGAATAGTAGGCAAGATGCAATGCTGGATTGCAGGGCGGCATATCAGTTTTTATTGGACAACGGCCCTGATGGCTCCAATCCGGCTGATGCCCTTTTTATAGGTGGCGATTCGGCAGGCGGAAACTTGGCACTGTCTTTGACAGCTTGGCTCCGAGATGCCGGTTGGCGAATGCCTAACGCCGTGGTTGCGCTGTCACCGCTAACCGATTCGATGCTTGATAGTCCGAGCTTTAAAGAAAATTATCGATCGGATGTGGTATTAAAAACGCTTTTTCGACTATTAAATCGCGTCCCAAGAGCTCTATATGGTTCGTTTTTCTTTTTGGCCAACAAGATTTCAGTTAGTAATCCCTCTGTTTCACCCTTGTTGGGTGATTTATCAAAAATGCCGCCATTGCTAATCCAGGTTAGTGAGAGTGAGATGTTGTTTGATGATGCTCGTCGTTATGTTAATAAAGCTAGAGAGGCTGGTTCGCCAGCTTATCTGCAGCGGTGGGAATCTATGCCGCATGTCTTTCAGATATTCCACCCCGAGTTGAGGTCAGCGACTCGGGCGCTTGATGAAGTCGCGAAGTTCTGCCAAATGCACTCTCCTGTCCGAGAATCGTTCGAGAATTCCACACATGCAGAAGGCTAGGCGCTCAAAACCGAATTGAGGCGCTGTGCAATTAACTCGTCTGCCTCTGACATTATTCGGTTGATCAAATCCGCAACGGTGGGTGCATCATAAATCAATCCCGCTACCATACCACAGGACCATGCGCCTGCATCCATATTTCCATTGATCATAATGTCGGGGTACACGCCGGCTACTTGATCTATGATGTCGGAGAATTGAAGGTTTTCTCCCAGGTCTTTTTCTTTCTGGAGGAGCTCCTCTACACCAGCGTTATTGAGGACCCTTTCGGTATTTCTTAATGGACGCATAACCAGACGAGTATCCAACTCAGATGCTCCAAGAATTGCCTGTTTAACGTTTTCATGAACGGGAGCCTCTTCAGTTGCAATGAATCGAGTTCCCATATTCATGCCTTCTGCTCCCAATGACAATGCGGCAACGAGGCTGCGAGCGTCCGCCATTCCGCCTGAGGCAACAAATGGTATATCAAGTTCATCAGCTGCCCTCGGAAGCAAGATAAAATTGGGTATGTCATCTTCACCAGGGTGCCCTCCGCACTCAAAGCCATCAACCGATACAGCGTCGCAGCCAATTTTTTGAGCCTTTAGGGAATGACGCACCGAAGTACATTTGTGAATTACCTTAATACCAGCTTCTTTCATCATAGGTATCCATTGCTGAGGGTTATTTCCAGCAGTCTCAACTATTTTAACACCTCCATCAATGATCGCTTGGAACATGCCTGGGTAATCGGGGGGCGTAAGAGACGGAAGGAAAGTCATGTTAACCCCAAAGGGTTTATTAGTAAGCTCATTACAACGTTTAATTTCTGCTGATAGTTTTTCCGGTGTTCCTTGGGTTAGCCCGGTAATTATCCCAAGCCCGCCGGCATTTGAGACGGCTGCCGCAAGGTTTGCGTAACCAACATAATGCATTCCACCTTGAATAATCGGGTGCTCTATGCCGAATAGTTCAGTAATCCGCGTGTTCATATTCCAATCCAGTTAAATGAGTTTAGTGAATAGTATAACTTGTGCCGACTTGAACCTAGCATAAAGTTTGTAATAACTTTATAAAAAATGATTATCATTTTTGGGCCTGCATTGTCCATTTTCTTTTTGCCACTCGTATAATAAGGTGTTTCAATGTTTCGACAGAAAAACTAAAGTGAGAGGAATGTGCTTATGTCAAACCATCGCGCCTTGGAGATGTTTGGTCGGTCTGGAAATCCAGCCATGAGTGATGCCACCTTTAGAGAAGAAGCTCCGGCAGACTTCAGGAAGGTATCCGTAGACATAGATAATCAATTTATGACCTTAGAGGGTACCGTTAACAAGACTGGTATCCTGTTGCTACTCGTACTGATGTCGGCATCATTACCTTGGAACCTATTTTTTAGCACCGGAAACCCGGGAGCTGCTGCACCTTTTATGGTCGTCGGCGGTATAGTCGGATTTGTAATGGCGCTGATAACGATATTTAAGAAACATTGGTCAGGAATTACGGCGCCAATATATGCCTTGGGTCAAGGCCTTGCCATGGGGGGTATTTCAGCGATAGCAGAGGCTCAATATCCGGGTATTGTTATCCAAGCTATTGGACTCACGTTTGGCACGCTCGCTTCACTCTTGTTTTGTTATAAAACCGGCATTGTAAAACCCACTGAAAATTTTAGACTTATGGTGGTCTCGGCCACCATGGGCATAGGGGTACTCTATTTGGTCAGTTTTGTGATGAGCTTTTTTGGCTCAGGAATTGGTTTTATTCACTCGAATGGACTTTTTGGAGTTGGGTTCAGTTTGTTTGTGGTTGCGATAGCTGCTTTAAACCTTGTCCTCGATTTTGATTTCATTGAGCAGGGGGCCGAATACAATGCGCCAAAATATATGGAGTGGTTCGGTGCTTTTTCCTTGATGGTAACTCTTATCTGGCTCTACTTGGAGATTCTGCGATTGTTAATGAAACTTAGAAGCCGTTAGTGGATCTTAATACGATAACCTTTGGCGGTCTAACGCTCATTTCGCTTGCTGTCTTTTTTTATCTGGGCAGGTTTAAGGCGTCTAAAAAACAGTTTGACAGGGAAGACCGAATCGATTGGTCGAAAAGGAACTTCTCCTTATGGAAAATATTTTTTGTTAGTCTCGCCTTAGGAATTGTGACGGCGCTTTTAGCCCAGATTTTTTAATATTAGACTGGGCCTAGTCTCGTGCATTATTCAAACTAAATGGATTGTTTATGGAGAATGTATCTTTTATTTTAAGTGGTTGTGTTATTGGAATAATTATCTTTCAATCGGCTGTGATAGCGCCAGTTGTGTTCGGTGTCCTGTCTGGTCAAGATGCCTCAGTCTTTCTGAGAAAAATATTCCCACTATTTTTTTTGCTGATAGCTTGTTTGAGCGTTATAAACACGATCTGTGTCTTTTATAATGACCAACTCGATCTCATATCGATACCCCTAGCGTCATTTATTCTTGCTATTTTGGCGTACCTATTGATTCCGGCAACCAACGGCAGCCGGGATGAGGGCAACGAAGTTCGATTTAAGTGGTTGCATCGGACTAGTGTTCTCTTAACACTCTTAATACTGTTATGCAACGGAATTATAGCAGCCCTTTAGCTGCTATACATTAGGCCAGTAGACAAACAAATCTGTATCCTCAACCCTTTATTTCTTTAGAGGTACGCTGATATATTTATAACTGCCATGTCTTCTTAAATTCAATTCGCTTAGACGATAGGTCTTAAGAGCTTAGGAGCCTATGGGATTTCAATTTAGATGGTCGCAGAGAGAAGAGTCCAAATTCCATACTGGATGATCTGACACTGGCGTGCTAATTTTCGATAAGTTATTTATTGACGTGAGCGCTAGTAAACATTTTTCACGTGTTTTTATTGTTCCTAGCATTGATATGAGTTCTTCTTTGAATCTTTCATCATCGTAATCGGTCTTTTCCATGCGTATATTGCCTCTAACCGAGTTATCTAAGACTA
Source organism: uncultured Cellvibrionales bacterium (assembly GCA_913044275.1). Taxonomy (GTDB): domain Bacteria; phylum Pseudomonadota; class Gammaproteobacteria; order Pseudomonadales; family Porticoccaceae; genus TMED48. The sequence goes on along the minus strand of CAJWMT010000068.1, from coordinate 7,299 downwards.
ATGTGTTTATGGCTTGCTCTTTCCAGGGCGACCACTCGGCGAGGTTTGCAGAGCGGCCTCGTTGGGGCGCCCCGCTGTGAATAAAATTACCCCAATAATCCATCATAGACCGTGAAAGCGCTTTTCGATCTGCCAAATTCACGTTGCTATACCAGTCTGGAAGACCTTCCTGCCTATCAAAATGATAAAACAGAAAATCAAGCTCGAGTGAATTTCCTGCTCCGATCAACTTGTTCCAATTTCCTAGTAAATTAGGTTGAATATCGGACCAATCGAAGCGGTAAACAAAGATATTTGGTGGTGCCTGAACATCCATTCGGCTTCTCGATAACAATTTTGCTGGCTCTTGTACGGCTAAAATAAATTTGAGATTTGATCTCAGCTCGGACGTAAGATGAAAGAATTTCTTGTCTTTGACAAAAGGTCGGCGATTCAACACCCAGCTAACATACTCCGATTCAAAGAGCATAGAAGGTTTGGCATCATGAAGATTTGAACCTATTATCATGGGTACGTTGTTGTAGCTGATCGGGTCGTTAAAAAGCGTGTAAAAGTCAGTCTCTGGCAAAACATTACCATCTCTAATAAGTTGCGGAATTTCAGAGAGCAGTGCTTCGGAGCTGTTTGGATTATCAATGTTGATGTTTATTATGGATTCCGCTGATTCCCTCTCGAGAAATGCTCTGATGCTTTCATCACTCATAGCGTTGATGTCGTCTTTTGCTTCTCTCCTATCGGATGCGATATGCAGATCTAGGATAAGTGACAGAATCATCTCATTCGAGCTAGAAACCCGCCCGGGAATATGCTCATCATCATAAAAATTCTCAGCCTCATGGATTGAAGTCGATTCAGTAGAGCCGCCTTGAACTATTGCTTTTTGAAACAAGCCCTCTGCTAGCGGCGATGCCACTAATGCCATCACGTGGCTGCCGCCATCAGCAGTGCCCATGATAGTAACGTTTTTACTATCGCCTCCAAAGTTGGCTATATTTTTCTCTACCCATTGGAGTGCATGGATTACATCTAGTAGCGAGTAGTTACCCGAACTATCCCTAGGGTTTTTAGCGGTATTTCTTATAGCCCTATGGGAGAAAAAACCTAATCGCCCTAACCGATAGTTAACTGAAACAAAAACAAGCTGTTGGTCTCCAGAGAATTTATGCCCGCTAATATGACCAGATGCCCCTATCTTATTACCGGCCCCGTTTAACCAAACCACGACTGGAAGTTGCTCTTCAATTTGAGCTGCGTTCTCAGCAGCGGAACGAGGGGCCCATATGTCGAGGTACAGGCAGTCCTCTGCTCCAATAATCGTTTGTTTTTGGCCTGATTTAAAGCCTATCAGGATCCTCTGATGCAGGCACTCTGGTTGTCTGGAGAGGGCTTCAAACTCTTTCGACCATGCTTTGACCGGCTGGGGGCTTCGCCATCGCAGCGGTCCAACAGGGGGTTTGGCGTAAGGAATCCCAAACCAAACATGCGTTTGATTCTTGTCACTTGAACCAACGACTGGGCCAAATTCCGTAGCCCGCAAGGTTGCTGGCTCCGCAATTTTTGAGATTCCTGAGGTCGACATTTCATCATTAAAGCTTAAAGGCTGCATCTTAGAAGTGATTTGATAAAAAAAGATGCCAGCTGCTGATGCCAAAAGAAAAAATAAAATGTTTTTCAATGCCGTTAACTCCGATCTTGATTAGTAAGGTTAACAGCGGACACCTTTGCGGTAAATTGTCTAAGACATGTCATTGCCTCATATCCATGCAGAGCTAAAACAGAGATTTACCGAAGTTATTGGAAGACATATGCAGACACATGGATCACTTGTCTTCAATTAATAGCGGCGCCAGATGGAAACGATGGTGTTGAGAGTCGCCGAATTGATGCTGTGCCCACTGGGCTCGTCGAATATACAACTGAGCATCGCAGTCATAGGTGAAACCCATTCCACCATGGAATTGAACGGCTCGGTCACCCGCAAAGAGGAGTGCGTCATTGGCTTGCACTTTAGCCATTCTGCAAGCGATCTCGGTATGAGTGCAAAAATTAGAGTTAGTTGCCAAAGTGGCAGCATGATAAACGAGTGATTTGGCGGAATCCATTTGTATCAAAATATCTGTGGTCGGATGTTTGAGTGCCTGGTATGAACCTATTAGCCGTCCAAACTGGGTTCTTGTTGTTAAGTAACTGACGATAGTATCCAAAGCGGCGGCGCAGGCGCCAGTGGATTCTGCTGCATATAGCAGAGCTCCCAGAAGCCTCAGGTCCTTGATGGATTTATGGGATGCGCTCAACACGGCTTGTGGATCGACCACCACGCCACTGAAGTCAACATCAGCTGCTCTATTTGTTTCATCGATGAGGGTCTTATTCAATATTGAGTCTGTTGAGAGTTGATCCGATTCTACAAGTACCAGAACTGGCTTATCATTAAATAACGCAGACACAAGAAAAAAATCAGCCGCCTCTGCATCTGCTACCAAAATTTTTCGTCCCTGAAGTTCGACTTTAGAGCCCCGAGTAGCTGCGATCAGTGTTGCATCTGACGCTATATCCTCGTTCTCTAAATAGGCAAGTGTTCCGATACTTCCATCTGCAAGACGAGGGAGCCAATCAGTTTGAAACTCTTGTGTGCCGCAAAGCAAAATTGCTTGTGTTGCGATTGCTGAGGTTATCACAGGCGCTGTCAAAAGATAACGTCCCATGCTCTCAACAACGGGAACTAACGCACCTATTCCAAGACCAGAGCCTTCGAATTTTTCGGGTATGGTGATTCCGGTCCAACCCAAGTCAACCATTTTTGCCCAAACGCCCTTGTCGAACCCCAAATTGGTGGAGATGAGGCCTCTTACTGTTGAGGTATCTGAGTTTTTTCTACAAAATTCTCTAGAAGCTTCCATGATCATGGATTGCTCCTCGGTAAATTCAAGTTCCAAGTTTATTTTTTCCACTGTTGGTGATACCTTTGTCTGAGGGTCGTTAATCAATCTTTTGGAAGTCCAAGGACATGTTCTGCGACAATATTGGCCTGAATTTGGCTAGTTCCTCCGCCTATCGTGATGCCAAAATTGTTGAGATAAGCTCGTTGCCAGAACCCGCCGTCTACGGCCTCATTGTCCCCGACGTAGAGTCCTCCCTTGGCTCCCTGAAGGCTTATGGCATACTGTCTCATCCGTCTAAAGAATTCGCTGCTGCGCAGTTTGTGCGATAAGGAAAGCGATCTGGGGTAATCTGAACAGAGTTTAGTAATATTTGTTCTCTTCTCTCCTAGTAATATTGCTCTCTCTTCGATCATGAGCTTTACTAGTTTGTCACGAGTAATTGCATCCTTGATCAGCGGCTTATTTTCACGCATTACTTTACGCGACATAGATATCAGGTCATCCATATATATTGGCGTCATAGCGGGACCGCCAGCTGATCCAGACTCTGCGCCCCGTTCATATTGGAGAGTCAGCATGGCTATACGCCAACCCCATCCCTCTTCTCCCATCAGACTGCTTGCAGGTATCCGCGCATCATCAAAAAATGTCTCTGTAAAACCATATTCGCCCGTCAATTTTTGGATCGGTTTAGTCGTTATTCCGTCTACGTTCATAGGTGCCAGAAAAAAAGATAAGCCATCATATCGACGTTTGGTCATATCCTCAGTGCGAGCAAGTAAAATCATATATTTTGCAAAGTTGCCAAGCGTGGTCCAGATCTTGTTTCCATTAATTACATATTCATCACCTTCTTTCCGCGCTTTTGTCTGGATGCTGCCTAGGTCTGAGCCATAATTTGGCTCAGAAAATCCTTGGCACCAGATATCTTCAGCACTCAATATATTTTTAAGGTAGGCATTCTTTTCATAATCGCTGCCAATATTGATAATAAGCGGTCCTGCCCAACCCAATCCAATTACATTAAAAAGGATGGGGACCCTTAACCGTTTCATTTCTTCGTCGGCAATTTGCTGGTACGCGATTGGAAGTCCGCCTCCGCCATACTCCGCGGGCCATGCCATACCAAGATATCCCGCGGACCACACCTTAAACTGCCATTCGCGCAGAAAATCTAGGACCTCTTCGGAACCTATCTCGAGAAAAGTTTGCGGCAATAGAAAACCAGGATCTTTTGGTTTATTTGCCTGTAGCCACCCGCTAATTTCTTCCCGGAACTCAGAAAGGTGAAGTTCCTCATGTTCAAAAGTATTCGTCATTTTGGGCGCCTCGGTTAGCTATATCAGAACATTCTCTCACACTTGTTTTGGTTAATGTATCGACTTGTGATTTATCAAAGGACGTTTTTTTGCCAAACTTATTACATAATTGATTCAGTTACATATTTTGGTATTAATTAAGATTTTAAAGACAGCTTTTAATACTCACAAGACACCGTTATAAATTAATAACTAACAATGGATAGTTCATATTGTTTGGGTAGTGTAGAATTCAGCGGCCTTGGATGTATGGGTAATAATTTTTTGATTTTAAACAGGAGGATATGATAGTGAAACCAATTGGAAGAGAAGAAATAAATGATTATATCGGTTACGTTACAGACCCTTCGGAGTGGTTTGAGGTAACTCAGGACCAAATAAACCAATTTGCAGATTGCACGCTTGACCGTCAGTTTATTCATGTTAACCCAGAATTGGCTGCTCAGACGCCTTTTGGAACAACTGTAGCGCATGGGTTTCTTACGCTTTCCATGATTTCTTATTTTTCTATGAGTTTTAACCTGGCAATGAAGGGCATCTATATGGGGGTCAACAAAGGCTTAGATAGGGCGCGGTTTGTTGCGCCCGTGAAGGTAGGTAGTCAGATCCGAGCCATTGGAAAAGTGCTTTCCATAGAAGAGAAGAAGCAGGGTCAGTTTGAATTTAAAATGGAGGTTACCGTCGAAATTAAGGGTGAGGAAAAACCAGCTCTTGTGGCGGAGTGGTTAACTGTTCAGATGGTTGCATGAGACTATAATGGAAAAAAGTTTTTTTAGTCTTTAATTTTTTCAAATCAATTAAGTATGGTTCATTACCATGAATAGAGGTTCGATATGAGTGTCGGTTTCGATGGGAAAGTAGCGATAGTAACTGGATCCGGAAATGGGCTAGGTAAGTCGCATGCGCTAGCTCTGGCCGCAAGGGGTGCAAGAGTCGTGGTAAATGATGTTGGCGGCGATAGAAATGGTACCGGGTCATCTAGTGAGGCGGCAAAAGAGGTGGTAGCGGCTATTCTAGCGAACGGTGGTGACGCAATTTCAAGCGGTGCAAATGTCGCAAATTATGCCGAAGTTGATGCTATGGTAAAGGAAACCATGGATAGATGGGGCCGCGTCGATGTATTAATTAATAATGCGGGTATCTTGCGTGACAAATCATTTGCCAAAATGGACCTAGATGACTTTAGATTAGTTATGGATGTGCACTTGATGGGATCTGTTAACTGCAGCAAAGCAGTTTGGGAAATCATGAGAGATCAAAATTATGGTCGAATTGTCATGACCACTTCCCCAAGTGGACTATTTGGAAATTTCGGTCAAACTAACTACGGGTCGGCAAAAATGGCGGTTGTGGGCTTGATGAACACGCTCGTATTAGAGGGGAGTAAATACAATATTCGAGTAAACGCCTTAGCGCCTACTGCGGGTACGAGGATGACAGAGGATCTTATGCCAGCCTCGGTTCTTGAATTAATGACAACTGAAGCAGTAACAGCCGGTGCGCTAGTCTTATGTCATGACGAGTCGCCCAACAGAATGATTCTTGCGGCAGCAGCGGGTGGTTACGCGAGCGTGAAGATGTTTGAGACAGATGGTATCTTTCTTTCACCTGAAGATCAGAATCCAGAGAAGGTGTTTGATAGCCTAGCATCCATAAAGGATGCTGGCCAAAATGTCCCTTTTGAATCGGCGGGAAAAGAAACTGAAAAATTTGTTACGAAGGCAATGGCCTATGTGCAATCTCTTAAAAAATAACTTGTTAATACTATACAAAACAATATTTTATGAAACTAATTTAAGGAAATGATTTATGTCTGAAGCAGTGATAGTATCTGGAGCGAGAACACCCATAGGTAAAGCTTATCGAGGAGCATTCAATAACCTTGAAGCGCCTTCCATGACATCTCATGCGATTAACGGCGCTTTAGCCCGGGCTAACATAGATCCTGCTGAGGTGGAGGATTGTATTATCGGTGCAGCCTTGCAACAAGGGACACAAACTGCAAACCTTGGCCGGCAGGCCGCTATGGCGTCAGGAATGCCCGTAAATGTCGCGGGTATGACCGTCGATAGGCAGTGTTCTTCCGGTCTAATGAGTATAGCAACGGGTGCGAAACAGATTACAACTGATGGTTTCTCAGTGATAGTGGCTGGTGGTTGCGAGTCAATAAGTTTGGTTCAAAACCAGCACATGAATGCTCATCGAGCAATGGATCCCATGGCTGTGAAAAACGCTCCATCTATTCACATGCCTATGATTGATACTGCAGAAGTAGTAGCCAAAAGGTATGACATTTCTCGCGAAAAACAGGATGCATATGCCGTCGAGTCTCAGGCGAGGACAGCTTCAGCGCAGGAAGCCGGAAAATTCTCCGATGAAGTAATATCGGTTACTGCCACCAAATTAGTTACAAATAAGGAAACCGGTGAGGTTAGCGAAGAAAACGTTACGTTATCAAAAGATGAGGGTAATCGTCCGGGAACGACTATCGAATCGCTCTCTACGCTTAAATTGGTAAGAGAGGGAGGCACGATAACCGCCGGAAATGCGTCACAGTTATCCGACGGAGCGGCGGCGGTAGTTCTTATGGATGGCAAAATGGCTGAGAAACGTAATTTGGAGCCACTCGGAATCTATCGTGGAATGTCTGTTGTTGGCTGTGAGCCCGATGAGATGGGTATAGGTCCTGTTTTTGCCGTTCCTAAATTATTGGACCGTAATGGTTTAACGGTTAATGACATCGGTATATGGGAGTTAAATGAAGCCTTTGCAGTTCAGGTGATTTATTGTCGCGACAGGCTCGGAATAGATCCAGCCCGATTAAATGTGAATGGTGGAGCAATATCGATTGGGCACCCGTATGGTATGAGCGGGGCGCGCATGACCATCCATGGGCTTATGGAAGCCAAACGCCGCGGTGAACGCTATGTTGTAGTGACTATGTGTGTTGGTGGGGGAATGGGCGCTGCTGGATTGTTTGAGGTCGCATAAGCATTGACGAGGAGTTGGACGAGCACATACACGGACTTATGTTGACTGTGTTGTCCTTGAATGCCACTCTCTGCGCTTTTAAGGTCCAAGTAGGGAAAGTGGCATGC
>CAJWMT010000067.1:0-13520 GCA_913044275.1 uncultured Cellvibrionales bacterium | reverse complement strand
TTTTCGTAGGTCGCTATAGCGAGGGATGTGATTCCCTGCCCAGGCCAGTAAGAGCGAGCCATTACGCATTACAGTCTCTGCTGTCCATAACCATTCATCGTATTTTTGACTTCGTACTATCAATACTTGCCTTAAATTAATATTTGCTTCTTCCCATGCGGGTGCATAAAGTTGATAGGGGGGATCGAGCAAGACGCAGAGTCCATCATTTTGGGTATGATTCTCTAGTGTCGGTAGTAGCAAGTTTAATTCCCCAATTCCTTCTTGACGGCTAACCAGTTCCACTAATTCAGCTTTTGGCCAACCACCTTTAAGTAATACATCAAGATCTCGATGACCGGTCGGAAGATTATTTTTTGGTGCAAGCTTACTACTGCCACGCCAGATAGATCGATTTAACAAAAGGTTATTGAGTATTTCAGAATTATGCATAATCCTCACCTATACTGTTAATATATACAGTATAGGTGAGAAAGTCACTTATATTTACATATAAAATATATATTGCTGCCAATGCACTGAAATTGTCAGTTGCTCATCAGTTTTTGACCATGAAAACCCGACCGATTACCTAATAAGCAAATTTAAAACAGTGTATTACGATTCACTTGCCAGAGGTTGGGGTAACAATCGATAAGGTGGCAAGTAAGCTGAATGCTTCCAGAGATACTTACAACGCCGTCTTAGTGATCGTGGAACCAATTTCTTGAAAATTCTGTAGAAAGTTCGTTCATGTGCGGCGATCCGTATTTGTCTGATAACTGTCTTGCGATAAGTGAGATTGCTTTTTTACTTGGTTATTCCGATCAAGGATCGTTTTCAAATGCCTTTTAGAATTGGCATGGTATTTCTCCGAGGGATCGCGGATTGACGTAGAATAGCTCTTGACATTTCTTCGTATAATTTGACGTTAATTAGCTTTACCTATATTGGTCTCGAATCTATTATCTGTGGTGTGACTGATTAAGTGTTTTTTATGAAAAGGAGAATTTCTAATGTCGCTGGACTTTGATAGTGCCCGCCTCCCGAATCCATATCTAAAAAGCGAACATGAGGAGTGGCGTACTCAGGTGCGACGGTTTTTTGATCGGGAAGTTATTCCTTATGCCGAGGAGTGGGATGAAGAGGGCTGTATCCCTGAAACGCTATGGCCAAAGGCCGCCGAGGTTGGTATTTTAGGGCTTGGATACCCTGAAAGATATGGCGGTATCGAAGAGGATATCGATATTTGGCATCAAATGATTCTCAACGAGGAGCTGGCACGAATTGGTGTTGGTGGAATAAGCGCTACATTAATGGTGCATGGTATAGCGTTGCCTCCACTCGTGAACTATGCAAGTGAAGCTCTCAAAGATGAAGTAATCCCCCCGATTCTGAGAGGACATAAAAGAATATCACTCGCAGTTACAGAGCCATCAGCCGGTTCGGATGTGGCTCAATTGCAGACGACCGCTCGTCTTGAGGGCGGTTATTATGTAGTAAATGGATCAAAGATGTATATCACAGGAGGAATGAATGCTAACTGGTTTACGACAGCCGTCCGCACCGGTGGCTCGGGGGCTTCAGGGATATCAACACTTCTGATTTCATCGGATTTGCCAGGGGTCTCACGAAAATTGCTCGATAGAAAGCAGGGCTGGTGGTGTTCTGATACTGCCACGATTTATTTTGACAATGTCATCGTCCCAAAAGAAAACCTCATTGGTATGGAAAACAATGGATTTGAAGTTATCATGACCAACTTCAACTCAGAACGATTAGCTATGGCTGCGGGGATGGAGGCTTTTTCACGGGTCTGCCTTGAAGACGCCGTACAGTGGTCTCGGAATCGAAAAACATTCGGAAAGAGACTCTGTGATCATCAAGTGATCCGCCATAAAATTGCCGAAATGAAGCAGCGAATTAACGCGACTAACGCCTATCTTCAAGCAGTGTGCGCTCAGGTTGCCCAAGGTTTTGAAAACGCTGGTGACATAGCGCTTCTCAAAGTGCAATGTAGCCAGACTATGGAATTTTGCGCGCGAGAGGCTATGCAGATTCTTGGAGGCATGGGTTATATGCGAGGTAGCAGAATAGAAAGGATTTATCGTGAAGTAAGGGTAAATGCGATAGGTGGGGGATCAGAGGAAATTATGCGTGACCTTGCAGCGAGACAATTCGGACTATAAGTACTATGTTATCTGTTTACCGCGGCGAACCCTAACACTTGAAAACGGGACTACATGTCGACCAGTTAGCTAGAGTAGACTGATAGCTATTAGATGCAGACAATTAAATCAACAAATATTTAGGCCTAAAGAGTGACTTTAGGCCTCAAAAATAAAATTCAGTTACGCAAGAATAGGACCAAGCTTCATGGCGATACTCATATCCCCCTCGATACGGAGTTTCCCTGACATAAAAGCGGCAGTACCATCTAACTCACCCGATGCCATTTCCATAAAATTTTCAAGACTTATTATCATTGTGCATTGTGCATCGGCATTATCATTGTTAATGACATTTGGAGATTCAGTTGCATCTAGAAATAGGCAACCGTCGTCTCCAAAATCAAATTTAACGCTGGCGCCTAGGCCACAATCTGATCCTACCTTTTCTCGTAACCCTGCTGTTACAGTTTCTAATGACATTCGAGTTTTCCTCTCGTCTGATATGATTCTATTGAAGGTCAAATGCGCTAATTAGTAATGGATTAGACGCAGCGTAACTTTAAGAATGCGTCGCCTGAAAATCAAGTCATAACTGGCTTTTGGTAAGATATTTTTATAAGTTTTTCAATAATTAAATATTTATTTAGCGTTTTTTTTGTTTAACTTATAGTTTGGCTAAATTACTTAGCGATCTGACTTCTTTATTTTTTTGAATGATTGAAGTTGGTCATCTACTGATTAACCAATCTGTTTCAAGCCGGTTGTTAAGATATACTGGGGAGAAGTTTAACGACGTTTTGTAGCTTAACCTTAAGCTGTCTCAAACGCTTAAAAAAATAATTAGTCTCGAGCTCTGTAAATTTTAAATCGATTGTGAAGATTTTGGAAGTTAATTGATGGAAGCAAACCCGACAATTGATATGCGTGATGGTGAAGAACTCGATTTGGTAAAGTTAGATCAGGTTTTAAAAGAGGTAATGCCCTCACTTAATGGGCATCCAAAAGTAAGACAATATGCCTCAGGTAATTCTAATCTGACATATCTAGTTAGTTATGCTAATCGAGAAATCGTTCTTCGGCGACCGCCTATGGGGAAAAAGGCCATATCAGCTCACTCGATGTTAAGGGAATATCGTGTGCTGACTGGGTTGCATAAGGTATATAGTTCGGTACCAAAATCCATTTTCTATACTGCTGATGAATCGCTGTTAGGTGCAGACTTTTATTTGATGGAAAAAGTTGATGGCGTTTTGGTGAAAAGTAGCTTTCCAGAGTCATGGAATTTCAATAATTCTGATCGCTACAAATTTTGTCAAATTATTTTTGATAAATTAATCGAGCTACATCTGCTCAATTATTCTGCAGCAGGTCTTGACAATTTCGGAAAACCAGACGGTTATACGGAGCGTCAAATCTTGGGCTGGAATCGACGTTACTTGGCATCTTTGACTGAGGATGTCCCTGATTTTCAGGATGTGCGGGATTGGTTACAGTCACATATCCCAGCTGAGACGAGCGCAAAGTCGATAGTTCATGGAGACTTCCGGATTGATAATGTTATGGTTGATACAAAAGATCCTTTTAATGTTGTTGCTGTTTTAGATTGGGAAATGGCTGCTTTGGGCGATCCCCGAATGGATCTGGCCAATTCCATGGCGTATTGGTTCCAGAAGGACGATCCAGATGAGCTTCGAGCAATGAAAAATCAACCGTCGGACGCTAGTGGCATGATGAGGCGCGATGAGATTCTGGATTATTATTTTAGTAAAACAGGCTTTGAGACAAAGCACTGGGATTTTTATGAGGTCTATGGATATTTTCGACTGGCTGTAATATCGCAGCAGTTATATTATCGATTTGTCAACAAGCAGACAAAAGACTCTCGTTTTTCGAAACTTGGCGAAGTGGCCTCGCATCTGGGACGTCATTGCCAAAAACTTATTAAACGATCTTTCCTCTAGGGTTAGCAAAATGAGAACGCGAAAACAATAATGCATCATAAAGCGCTGGCTCTGAGGTCCTATTGGATACTGTTTTTTCTCCTTCTGCTAAATATTCTTAATATGCTTGACCGCACACTATTGATTGCCTTTGGTCCTCAAATTGTGGATGATCTCGAGCTTAGCGATACTCAGTATGGACTTCTAACCGGCTTTGTCTTTAACACGTTTTATTGTTTTTTTGGCCTTCTGATGGGAACATTGGCAGATAGAGTCAATCGGGTAAGACTAATTGCCTTCGGATTAATTATTTGGAGCGGATTGACAGCCGTTTCTGGTGCAGCAAAAAATTTTTATCAAATAGGATTGGCAAGATTATTTGTTGGTATTGGCGAATCGGTTATGACGCCTTCTGCGATATCAATCATGGCAGATTTGTTTCCGAACGAAAAACGCGGAGCTGCTGCGGGTATTTATTATCTAGGAATACCTTTTGGTGGTGGGGGTGCTTTTTTCATAGCGGGAATCCTGGGGCCAACTTGGGGTTGGCGAAATTGTTTTTATTTTCTTGGCGCCATCGGTATCTCTGCAACATTATTCCTGCTTGCTCTTAGGGACCCTCCCAGAGGTGTGTGGGACAAAGATTCTCAAGAAAACTCTGGAGATAGCAGCAAACAGTCTTTCATGAAGGTATTAAGCAACATTGTCGAGATTCTTAAGGGTTCTAGGGCACTTATTTGGATCTTGCTGGGCTCGATTGCGATTCATATCCCGATTGGGGCAGGTGCGTTCAATATGATTTGGATGCAAAGTGAGCGGGGTTTTGATGAGTCCGTCGCAATTCTCTATGGTGTCTATTCGACTATATTCATGACCATCGGAATGCTCTCTGGTGGACTTCTCAGTGACGTCTATACTAGACACTTTCGGGGAGGACGAGCCCGATTTTTGGCTTTATTTATGTTGGCATTGACACCATTTACCGTTGGGTTTCGTTTCTGGGACCCAGAATCGATCTTTTTCTATATTGGATTGAGTGCCATTTTAATTTTTGGAGGTGCTTTTTTTGGTCCTGCATTTTCGTTGGTACAGGATTTATGTCCACCAAGAAGTCGAGGTGTCATGACAGCAGTTGCTCTGGTAGCGATGAATTTCCTCGGAGTTGGATCGGGAGCTCTTATCCTTGGTGTGTCGTCAGATATCATGCGTGAAATGGGAGTTTCTGAACCCTATACATATGCACTGTTTGCTTGCGACTTAATTGGGGCCTTAACGATTCCATGTTTTTATATTGCATCTGTGTATACAGAACCTCGCTGAGCTTTAATTGAAACGGGGCGACAATATATCTATGCAATCCCGGTAAGAAGATTAATTTAGCTATGTGAACAAATCTGGTCGAGGACGAGATTGGCGTTTTCGGTGCCTTACTTGGCATAAAAAATAAAGAACTTTATTAATGTTTAGATTACTATCTGAAACATTTTCGATCACATAGTAAAGACGTTTTGGAGAGGTGCAGGTAATGGAACATAAACAGCTAAGAATTGGCGGTGCTTGCGGTTTTTGGGGGGATTCAGCTCGTGCCACATCTCAGCTGCTTGAAACAGAGAACCTCGACGTCATCGTATACGATTATCTGGCCGAGATTACCATGTCTATTATGGCTAGAGCTAGAGCAAAGAATCAAAAAGCCGGATATGCCACAGATTTTCTGACTAGCGCCATGAAGCCGAACCTAGAGGAAATTTCTCGACAAGGCATCAAAATTATATCCAATGCCGGAGGAGTAAATCCAAAAACATGTGCTGCAGAACTGCGGAATATTATTTCCGAGATGGGATTAGATCTCAGAGTGGCTTGTGTGCGAGGCGATGACCTTATTGACAAGGCTGATCAGTTTGTCGGCTCGAATATATCCGAGATGTTTTCAGGAGAACCATTTCCCCCAATGGGCGATGTGGCCAGTATTAATGCCTATTTAGGGGCATTTCCAATTGCTAAAGCACTTGATACAGGTGCTGATATTGTTGTTACTGGACGTTGTGTTGATAGTGCTGTAACGCTGGGAGCATGCTTGCATGCCTTCAAATGGAGACGCGAAGATCTTAATCAGTTGGCGATGGCTTCACTCGCTGGGCATATCCTTGAATGCGGACCTCAAGCGACAGGCGGAAATTTTACTGACTGGGATCAGGTTCATGATTTGGCTCAAATTGGCTATCCGATAGTTGAAATTCGTGACCATGGTGGCTTTATATGCACAAAACCTGAGCATAGTGGAGGGATCGTGACCGTTGGTACTATTGCTGAGCAGATTGTCTATGAGATTAGTGATCCCCAAGCCTATATCCTTCCAGATGTGATATGTGACTTTTCGAATGTGACGCTAGAACAGGTTAGCGATAATAAAGTGTTGGTTTCAGGCGCTTTAGGTCGGCCAGCCCCGGCCCAATACAAGGTCTGTGCGACATATGCAGATGGATTCAGAGGTGGGACAATCCTAACGTTTTACGGAATTGATGCCGCGAAAAAAGCTCAAAAACTAGCCGATGCGGTATTCACTGGAGCTCGAAAAAGCTGCGAAAGCTTGGGTTTATCTGATTATTCCGAGATAAGCACGGAAATAATAGGGGCAGAAAGCCAGTACGGGTCGCATGCTGCTTTTGCGCGACCGCGCGAGGTAGCTATCAAAATTGCTGCAAAGCATCCGGCCGCTGCTGGAATTGAGGTATTACTAAAGGAGATTGTTGGGCTCGGTCTCGCAACACCCCCGGGTTTGTCCGGTTTTCAGGGGGGCAGACCAAAACCATCGCCGATTATCAGGTTATATTCTTTTTTAATTCCTAAAAAGCTTCTGCATATATGCATTGAAAATGATGATACGGTTTTCGAATATTTGGAGGTTATAGAAGAAACTTGTTCCGCTGAGCCTATACTCCGACCTGCACCACCCCTGCAGCCAATTGATCAGAGGACAGAGAGTCTGCCGCTTGTGAAACTTGCATTTGCTCGAAGTGGAGATAAAGGAAATAAGGCGAATGTCGGTGTTATTGCTCGTCGGCCTGAGTATCTTCCCTATATCTATGCTGGATTGACTGAAAGGATTGTCGCTGATCGGCTAGCGCATTTTCTCCCGGATCAGGAAGATCGCGAAAAGGTTGCTTACGTCGAGCGCTTTTTAATGCCAGGAAGTAACGCGATTAACTTCCTTATACATGATGTCCTTGGTGGCGGTGGTGTGGCAAGTATTCGTAACGATCCGCAAGGTAAAGGTTTTTCGCAGTTACTGCTTGACATAGAGATTCCGGTTAGTAAATCTATTTTCGATTTGGCTGGTTGAATATAATCCAAGTAATGAAAACCATCTTGTCAATTAATTAAAGGGTCATGATATGGCAGTATTTAATTCGAAGGTTAACCCGCGATCCGAAAGCTATAACAGAAATCGGCGAGAGATGCTTGAATTAATCGCAAAGTTGGAAGAACTTAATGGTCGAGCAGCAGAAATTTCCGAAAAAAGAAAACCAAGATTTGATGCTCGCGGGCAATTAACTCCTCGTGAAAGGCTTGCTAGATTGTTGGATCCCGGCATGCCTTTTTTGCATATTGGAAACCTTTCAGGATATCTTTTGGATACAAAAAATCCCGCAAAATCAATACCGGGATCTACTGTAATTGCGGGTATAGGCTTCATAAATGGAGCCCGTTGCATGATCGTTGTTGACGACAGCGGCATTATGGCAGGTTCTATGACTGCGGCAGGGGGCTATAAGATTCGTCGGGCAGAAGAAATATCATTAGAGCAGAAATTACCGTTTGTGCATCTTGTTGAGAGTGCTGGCGGAGATCTTTTGAATTATACAGTTGAGGGTTTTAGCGAAGGGGGTGCATTATTCGGAGGCCTCGCCAAGCTGAGCAAAGCTGGTGTCCCAGTCGTCTCTATTTTGCACGGCTCATCGACGGCTGGCGGTGCTTACATGCCTGGGCTTAGTGACTACGTTATTGGCGTAAAGGGAAATGGTCGGGCGTTTCTGGCTGGGCCTCCATTGTTAAAAGCAGCGACTGGTGAGATAGCGTCAGAAGAAGAACTGGGTGGCGTTGAGATGCATGCCGCGATATCGGGTTTGGTAGATTATCTGGCGGAAAATGATGGGCATGGGATACAGATTGCACGAGATGTGGTAAAGCGGCTGGCTTGGAATGATAACGTCGTAGATTTACCAAGTAGTCGTAGCTCGTCGCCTGCTTATGACCCTGATGAATTAGCGGGTATCGTGCCGGTCGATTATCGCATTCCTTATAATATGCGGGAGTTAGTTGCTCGAGTTGTGGATGGGTCCGAATTCCTTGATTTTAAGCCTCAAATAGGAATTTCTACTGTATGCCTTCAAGCCGAAATTTTTGGTCTAGCATGCGGCATTATCGGCAACAATGGACCGATCGATCCCTCAGGAGCAAATAAGGCCACACAATTCATGCAGCTACTGGATCAGGCCAATATTCCTGTTCTTTTCTTTCAAAATACAACTGGCTACATAGTAGGGACTAAATCAGAACAAGCAGGAATGATTAAGCACGGATCCAAGATGATTCAGGCCGTCCAAAATTTAGAAGTTCCTCGAATAACACTTATGACGGGAGCAAGCTTTGGGGCCGGAAATTACGGAATGTGCGGTCGAGCGTTTGAACCTGACTTTTTATATACCTGGCCAAATGCATCTACCGGTGTTATGGGAGGTGAACAAGCAGGCAAAACGATGTCCATAGTTGCTCGTGGCAAGGCAAAAGCATCTGGTTCCGATGTGGATGAAGAGTTGCTCGCCCAGCAGGAGAAAATGCTTGCAATGAAATTTGATAGTCAGTCGGATGCTTTTTATACGTCAGGCCATCTCATGGATGACGGAATGATAGATCCTCGTCAAACAAGAAACACCGTCGGTATGTTACTAGAAACTGTCCTAGAGGCTCGTCGGCGGGTCATTCGTCCCAACAGCTATGGGGTCTCTCGCTTATAACGGAGGTTATTAAAAAGGAGGTTTTAATGAGTTTATCGGAAGATGTCTTATTGCCTGAAACTAAAACGATCATTACTGAACGTAATGGAAGTGTGCTCAGAATTTGGCTTAACCGCCCAGAGTCAAAAAATGCGTTGTCTGCAGAGATGACTGATGAGTTGGCCGAGGTGCTCGGTCTCGTCAAGAAAAATAGAAGCATCCGAACAATTGTGCTGAGAGGGAAGGGGGATGTTTTTTGCGCTGGCGGAGATATTAAAGGCTTCAAATCAGATATGCAGCGGGTCGATAAAGATCTAATTGCAAGAGGAAATCGCTCATTTGGTTACCTGATGAGTCAATTAAATGAGCAGCCTCAGGTAGTAGTAATGCTAATTGAGGGAGCTGCAATTGGGGGCGGACTTGGTCTAGCTTGCGTCGGTGATGTTACAATTGTGACCTCAGACAGTCGTTTTAGGCTGAGCGAAACTAGCCTTGGTATTCCGCCCGCTCAGATTGCTCCTTTTGTGCGAGAGCGCGTTGGGCTGACTCATGCTCGTCGTCTGATGCTCACCGGAGCTCGTTTTAAGGGAGATGAGGCAGTTAATTTAGGAATCGCTCACCTTGTTGTGGCTGATAGTGAAGAGCTTGAAGAGGCTTGTAATAAAATCTTATCCGACATATCGGTCTGTGCCCCCGATGCGAATGCTGTTACTAAAAATATTTTATTCGAATCTCTTAGGCGACCTCGCTCGGAGGTGTTGGATTATGCGGCCGCCGGTTTTGCAAAATGCATGTTGAGTCCAGAAGGTATTGAAGGCGTTGCCGCCTTTATTCAAAAACGAAAACCTTACTGGGTTGAAGGATCACTACGGAAATGATGTTATGAGAAGGTTTGACAGTATCTTGGTTGCAAATCGAGGCGAGATTGCTTGCAGGATTTTAAGGACCGCACAGAAGCTTGGTTACAAGACGATTGCGATCTATTCCGATCCCGACGCCGAATCTCCGCACGTCCAACTGGCAAACCAAGCCATCAGGATAGGCCCCGGGCCGGTCGCCGAATCATATTTGGTGCCGGAATTGGTCATCCAAGCGGCACTAGAGAGTGGAGCAGGAGCTGTACATCCGGGCTATGGTTTTTTGAGCGAGAACGCCGCATTTGCTGATGCTTGTGCTGAGAGTGGACTGATATTTATAGGCCCTACGAGTGATGCTATTGCAATCATGGGTGACAAGGCTCGTTCAAAGCGGCGAATGTTGGAAGTCGGGATACCCTGTATCCCGGGTTATCAAGGTACAGATCAAACAGATTCTGCGTTTCTTAAGGCAAGTAAGGAAATAGAATTTCCAATAATTATTAAAGCAGCTGCTGGCGGCGGTGGCAGAGGAATGCGCCTCATCGACAATACTGAGCAACTTGTCAGTTCACTCGATCAGGCTCGCGCAGAAGCTAGGTCAGCGTTTGGTTCGGATGAGCTTATTCTCGAGAAAGCGATAACAGCCCCTCGGCATGTTGAAATACAGATTTTTGCCGATGAATTTGGTAACACGATTCATTTAGGTGAGCGCGACTGCTCGGTGCAGCGGAGACATCAGAAGGTCATAGAAGAGGCGCCATGTCCAGCCATGACTAATGAGCTTCGTGAGCTAATGGGCCAGGCAGCGATAGAGGCCGCCAAAAGCGTAAGTTATCGAGGTGCAGGCACCGTTGAATTTCTGCTAGATGAGTCTGAGAAGTTTTATTTTCTTGAGATGAATACTCGGCTTCAGGTCGAGCATCCCGTGACAGAAAGTATTACAGGCCTTGATCTCGTTTCCCTTCAGATCAGCGTGGCCCAGGGGGAGTGCCTCCCTTTTTCACAAGAAGAAGTAAGATTCACTGGGCACTCGATTGAGGCTAGGCTATATGCTGAAGATCCTTCTAGAGATTTTTTGCCCGCTACTGGTACTATTGACTTGTGGGTCCCAGCTGACGGCTTGGGTGTCCGCATTGACGAAGGAATAACGACGGGTCAGCAAATCCCACCATTTTATGACCCTATGCTGGCGAAAATTATCTGCTCTGGTCCAGACAGGGAAACAGCCAGACGACAATTGGTGGGTGCATTAAAGCAAACTGCATTGTTCGGAATAACTAATAATAGGGAGTTTCTGATAGATTGTTTGGAGAGGCAGTCCTTTATCAAAGGAGAAGTTACAACTGCATTTATTTCGCAAGAATTTGAAAGCGATTCATTCAAAAAATACAAGCCCTTATTTGAAGATGCTGCGATCGCTGCCGTTATAGAACTTTTAGTAGATTACAAAAGATATAAAGAGTCTAGTTTGAACGTATCTGATCAATTAAAGGATTGGACAAATGTTGCTGCACTTGCGGCTCGCAAGCGTTATCAATTTGATGAAATAACTTATGATTTATCCGTCTCAGCTATTGACCGGAAAGAGCGATACTTGGTTCGAGGACTAGACCAATCGACTGAAATAAGGGTTCATTATATCGATGATTGCAGTTCGCTCGTTTCAATCGAGCACAAGAAACGCGAGGTGCAATATTGTTTTTCGGGGCGCGGGTCTATTCACATGTCAATCGAAGGCCGTGAAGCTATATATAGTGACTTAATCCAAAACGAGGGGCATTCCACCCAAATGACTGGAGAAGGTCGGATTGTTGCCCCTATGCACGGTTTAATGCTGAATGTAGCAGTCGAAGCGGGCGAGCGTGTTCAGCAAGGTCAAGTCGTCGCCGTTCTTGAGGCCATGAAGATGCACTATGAAATTTGCTCTGAGGTCGACGGTTTAGTATCCGAGGTGCTGGTGTCCTCGGGTGAGCAGGTGGCCTCTGATCAGGTCTTGATAGAGATTGATTAAAGCATGGATGTTTCAATTTTGGTAAAAAAAAGGGGAGAGTGATGCAATTAAAATTATGGCATTGCCCAGCGGCTCGCTCAATAAGGCCGCTTTGGACCATGGAAGAGATGGGGCTAGACTATGAGATTGAGGTTATGAAATTTCCACCCAGATTTTTTCATCCCGGGTACACTGACATAAATCCCATTGGGACGGTGCCGTTCTTTACTGATGGTGACATAGAGATGACAGAATCCGCGGGGATAGCTCAGTATCTGGTTGATCGATATGGTCCCTCCGACCTAGCGGTGACGACGGATGAACTTGAGTATGGTTTGTATCTCAATTGGATTCATCGCAGTGACGCGACATTAACATTTCCGCAGACAATTGTTCTACGTTATACCCAGTTAGAGCCAGAAGAAAGACGGTTGCCTCAAGCTGTCAAAGATTATGTTCAGTGGTTTTATTCCCGTTTGCGTTCCGTTGAACGGGCCGTGGAAGATAGGGAATATCTCTGCGCGGGTCGATTTACCTTAGCTGATATATGTGTTGGATTTGCGTTATATCTTGCAGAGCATCTAGGACTAAGAGAAGGCTTTAAGGAAAATACAAATTTATACTATGAGCGCTTGAAATCCCGCCCTGCATTTAAAAAGGCAACAACAATATAGAGAGCATTATTACTAAACCGAGGGAGCTCGGATTATTCAAAATAAGTGATTTTATTTTTGAGCTAGAGCATGCTAGGACGCGTAGCAAGCAAGTGTGATGAGTTCATTTGAGAATGAAATTTGAGTTTAAAAGGAGAAAGTCCAGTGGACGTGAGGTTTACCAATGATGACTTAGCTTTTCGCGACGAGGTCCGAACTTTTTTTGAAGAGCAATATGACTTTGAATTAGCTAAGCGAGTTTTTAATGATAAGTCTGTCGATTATAAATCGGCCATCGTCGCTTGGCAGAAGAAGCTATATGAGAAAGGTTGGATCGCGCCGGGGTGGCCCGTTGAATGCGGCGGTACGGGATGGACGATTACCCAACGTTACATTTTTGAGAGTGAGAGGGGTCGATTGGGAATTCCTGATGCCGTCCCTTTTGGTTTGAAGATGGTTGGGCCGGTCATTTACACCTTCGGAAACGAGCAACAGAAAGAAAAGTTTTTGCCGAGAATCCTCAGTAGTGATGATTGGTGGTGCCAGGGTTATTCTGAACCCGGAGCGGGTTCCGACCTGGCCTCGCCGGCAGCGTCAGACCGCCGCCGCCTCCGCCGTTCCTTTCGAAAAAGACCGGCATTCTCATTGAAGCCGCCGAGGAAGTGCACTGGCTACAGCTTCTTGAAACGGTGCATCGACACTTGGGAGATCAGTACATTGCCGGCACCAAGCGCGTAGCAAGAGTGCTCTCTGTTGTGCCGGAGCGGCATGTCGAGCGAGTGGCCGCTGTGCTGCAGCCACTTGCAGACACGCTGGACGTGCGGGTGAAGAGCGTGTTGTCTAGAGTGCACGCCGCCAGGCGCAAGCACGTTGCCACTGGTATCGGTTCTCCAAGTGATGAATTGGCGGACGATACACCGGTCAATTCTCCAG
>CAJWMT010000066.1:0-13632 GCA_913044275.1 uncultured Cellvibrionales bacterium | reverse complement strand
GGGCGAGTATTCGGTTGGTCCCGATCCAGAATTCCGTGATAAGTTCCTGCGTGTGAATATTTTGGTTGATTACAGTGAAGTAGCCGAAAACGATGGTACTGGCTCGCTGTTAGCTTGGGATCCGTTGACGGGGAAGCTAGCTTGGCAAGTGAGACACAGCAGTTTCTGGAATGGTGGGACGCTAAGCACGGCCGGTGATTTGGTATTTCAAGGTAATGGAGAGGGGTATTTTCAAGCTTATCACGCGTTATCTGGGGAACTACTTTGGGAAATTGATGCCCAGCGTGGTATCAATGCACCGCCCATAAGCTACACTATCGACGGTAAACAACACGTAGCTATCTTGGTTGGATGGGGCGGACTCTCATCGTTTGGTTTGCCGGTTTTTAGTAGAATGGGTTGGAAATACAAGGCCCCTGGGATTCGGTTGCTGAGCTTTAGTTTGTCAGGTAAAGAATCGTTACCTGTAATTAACAATCGGAGGCACCAATTTAATCCTGCACCTACGTCTGACAATAAAATCGATATTGGCCGGGCTATCGCAGGTAATGCGTTATATCACAATTCTGGATGCGGTGTTTGTCATGGTGGGGGACTTAATAGTGCAGGATCCGGTGCACCTGACCTGCGGGAATCAGTGGCTAATTCCGATTTTTCATATTTTAAGGCCGTTGTAGCAGATGGGGCGCTTTTGCCTAATGGTATGCCGCAATTTAAGGATCTGAAGGAGAGTGAACTTCTGGCGGTTTATGAATATATGCGCCAACAAACGCGAGCAGCCTCGAATGACACTCGACTATTTCTTCCCGGATACATTGAAGCCAAGTCTGAGTGAGCATGCCGGGATGACTGCGCAGACTCAAGACGTGTTTATTTGACCAATGCTAATATACCCGTCGGGTGCTAAGTTTTCTGAATGCAAGAACTACCGTTACGCTATATGGAGGCTTTGGGACGAGGCGTTACCGATGGTTATGTTCGTCTCCCTGAACCCATCAATTGCCGATCACAAAAGAGAGGATCCTACGCTGATCCGTTGCATAAACTTCGCTCGCTCTTGGGGCTACGGAAGCCTATCGATTGGAAATCTTTTTGCTTGTATTTCTACGGATCCCAAGAATATGAGATTGATGCCTGATCCTGTCGGAAAGGACAATGATTTTTGGTTGCAAAAACTGGCTGGTATCGCCGATCTAAAAGTTGCGGCTTGGGGAAATCATGGGGATCACCTTGATCGCGCTGGTAAGGTATTTGAGATGCTATCGCCGATGTATTGTATGAAAATTAATAAATCGGGCCAACCTTCTCACCCGCTTTATCTGAGAGCATCCCTAAAGCCAAAACTATTTAAACGCATGTCTGCAGCTATCTGAAGAAACTCTCTTTCGGATTTCCGTTTGAATCGTAGACAGGTTCATGCTGATCTATTCGATAAATCTGGTTTTCACTATTGATAATATTGCTTTCCATAAAGAGCGAAAGCATTTTTTTATAGTTCTCGTGTTTGAAGTGTTCCACGACTGATTGTTCATCTTGCCAAAGTTCATAAACCTGCATTCTATTTGCGACGACGGGGTCTGCAGCGAAGCAATAGCTTATGCACCCAGCTTCTTGTTCTCGAGTAGCTAGTTGGATCGGAGTTGAAATCCTTATTACTTGATCTCTCTCCTCCCCTGTTTCAAAATCGATAACGGCCGAAATTATAAACATCCTTTCCTCCTTAATTATATTCGCTGCGTCTCATCACACGCTCATGACGTGATTGTCATGTTTAGAATGAGGATACAAGAAACCAAGAGTAAATGCGCCGCATTTTCTGCAGGTGGCCGTCAGCCTTTAATGGAAGAACACGGTATTATCATCGCCAAATAGCTAATTACAATCTATCTTGTGCTTCCATTTGTGGTCAATAAAAGGCATCATCTCCCATACGGCACAGGAGCTCTCAATGCATTACATATTTTTGATGCTTATACTGGTAAGCCCATCAGTTGATGCGAAAACTGTCAAATTGGACTGCAAAACCAAAAAAACCTTTGATGGTGAAGATTATGGTGTGAAAGGTGATCCGAAGACCGACACACGGCAGGCCTTCGAGGTAAATATAGACATGCGATATATAAAGGCTGACATGCAAGAGAGAGACTATCGTAATCTCGTTCTGGGTCCAACCATCATAGTGATGGAGCATACAGAAGGCCCAGGGAGCGATGGAAAAACGAGGACCAATACTACAGAAATTAACCGGGAAACATTGGCCGTCAGAACTGCTTTGGCTCTAGATAATAGGCCTTTCAAAGAATGGAAAGGCTCCTGTCGATTGCTATCTAAACGAAGCTGATTGTTCGTACCCATTCTCAAGATTTTTGAGAGGGATGATCAGTTCTGTGTAGAAAAGCGCATACTTCAAGCTTATCTTGGAAATAAGTAATGGGTAATGAGATCAAAGAAAAGACGTTTCGGGTTAAAGGAACATCCCTTCAACCCTACACCTGCAAGTTTGTTCGCGATGGTAATTCTTTGCGGATCAGGTGTGACTGCCCAGTGGGAATGTATGGGGAACCCTGTGAGCATTGGATGTCTATTTTTACTGGCGAAGAACAAGAATACCTTGATCTGACAGACGAAGATATTATAGAACTTCAAAGTTGGCTTGACGAAAGCGATCTCGACGAGGCGCTCCAGAATCTGCTTTATTTCGAGGGTCATGAAAGAAACATGCTGGACAACCTTGCGCGACAGAAAAAAGCGTTGCGTGGGCGGGTCATGGATATTCTGTTGTCTGATCCTCAACCCTAGGGTGGCCCTAGTAAATCTATATCCTCTTGTGATGATTTTTGGTGGCACAAGTTGATCTTGCCTCCGAGAAGACTATATAACTAGACCACCATCCACAACTATACACTCCCCGTTGGTGTAGCTCGATGCTTCTGAGGCAAGATACAAAGCGGTGCCAGCCATCTCCTCTGGTTCGGCGTGTCGTCCCATAGAAATTCTTTTGATTGCGCCCTCATATATTTGTTCATTGGTGAAGAGTGCTCCAGCGAATTTTGTTTTGGTCAGCCCAGGCAGCAGTGCATTAACGCGAATGTTATAGTTAGCACACTCTTTCGCGAAGGCTTTCGTCATATTAACTATGGCTGCCTTGGTAATGGAGTAGATTGCCTGTGCTGGGCCCGGCATTAGTGCTGCGGTAGATGCTGTATTGATGATTGACCCTCCTTGATTATCTCTCATAAGCTTCCCTGCTTCCACTGACATAAAGAAGTAACCCCTTATATTTACATCAACGGTTTTAGTGAAAGCCCTCAGGTCGGTATCGAGAACATGTCCGAAATAAGGGTTGGCAGCGGCGTTGTTAACCAGTATGTCAAGCTTGCCGTGCCTATTTTGAATTTGTTCAAAGGCACTCAATATATCCTCCATCCTGCCAACATTACAGATGAGCGTTTCTGATGATCCACCGGATTGTTTGATGCTCTTTGCGATGGACTCACAATCTTTGATTTTTCGGCTTGACACGATTACGTGAGCTCCCTGTTCAGCGAAAATTCTCGCTATGCCCTCACCTATGCCTCGGCTAGCTCCTGAAACAAGAGCAATTTTTCCTGAAAGGTCAAAAAGATTAGTAGCCATAGTTTGGTTCTCTCATGTTGGTTTTTGGCTTATTTTATAAGGGTCAACGCCTTGTGAATTATTAAATATGGCGCAGAAATAAAGACTATTTAAAAACATTTTAGAACAGAGTATCTGATATAATTTTGGCCTGTCAATTTGTTTTCGGTTGCTAACTTTTGTCGATGGCTGCAACCATGTTTTTAAAAAGGAGAATCATGATCAAGCAACCGCCTATTGGAGGGGGAAGAGAATTGATTGGCGCGAAGAAATTTGAACGAGTCGGAACTAAGAAGATAGCCTATGTGGATGAAGGGGAAGGGCAACCCATCGTCCTGCTTCATGGAAATCCGACTTCATCCTATTTGTGGCGTAATGTCATCCCAGAACTTAGCGGTCTGGGTAGGGTTATTGCGCCCGACCTAATTGGGCATGGTGACTCCGATAAGTTGTCAGTCGAAGAGGGACCCCAACGTTATACATTCGAGGTAGTCTATCGATACCTTGCTGATTTTCTTGAAGCAATAGGAATTAATGAGTCAGTGACTCTAGTTGTTCATGACTGGGGAAGCGCGTTAGGTTTTCACTGGGCGCAGCAAAACCCGACTGCAATAAAGGCGATTGCATACATGGAGGGAATAGTGTGCCCTCTCGATTCCTGGGCTGACTGGCCCGCTGAGGCAGTGGGTATATTCAAGGGTTTCCGAAGTGATAAAGGGGAAGATCTAGTGCTGGAGCGGAACCTCTTTGTCGAAGGTGTTTTGCCAAGTTCGATAATGCGTTCCCTTAATGAAGACGAAATGGATAACTACCGTAGACCCTTTTTAGAACGTGATCATCGCCAGCCAATGCTTAATTGGCCGCGACAGATTCCAATCGCTGGAGAACCTCCAGAGATGGTGGAATTGGTGTCAAGCTACGCCCACTGGTTGTCAACTACTAATGATCTTCCGAAGCTCTTCATCAATGCCATCCCGGGATCTATCTTGGTTGGAAAACAGCGAGAGTTTTGCAGATCTTGGCCAAATCAGGTCGAGGTCAGTGTATCTGGAACTCATTTTATTCAGGAGGACTCGCCGGTAGAGATCGGCAAAGCCGTTTCCGTCTGGCTGCGGACATTATAGATTGGATAATTTTTAACCCTAATGTAAATAAGGAGATAGATTTAGATGAGTGATATCCCAGTATATATGGTAGTGAATCTGCATGTAAAAGATGCCTCTGAGTACAGGGTATATGAAAAGGGATTTTTTCCCATTTTAAAAAAATACGGTGGTACCTTTATTACCTATGATGATAATACCGAGACTCTTGAGGGGGATCCCCGAAAGGGAAGAATGATTATATTCAGTTTCCCATCTGAAAAAAAAGCCAAAGATTGGTATGCCGACGAAGAATATCAAGCCCTATCTAAGCACAGATGGGCTGGCACAGAAACTCGATTTCTTACAATGATTCACGGGTTGCCTCCTCGCGCTTAGGTGGACGGGCGGAGTATTTTAGTAGTCATCGGGCTCATTTTGAAAGGTATTATGCAGCCTAATTAGGCCAGGCACATAGATTGCGAGCCATAGCCCTAACAATGTGCCTGACCATCCAACGGGGAGCATTAGAAACAAGGCAGACCAGAGTGCTATGAAGGTTGCCACCCGCCCACCCATTCTGGACGGGTTGGCACTTGGTGTGTCTCCCTGCCTTGCCAGTGGAAACATTTTTGGTCTTAGGAACCATCCATGAGCCGATCCGTTTATCAAAAATTGAAACCAAGATAGCCCTTTGTATGCCATTTTCGGTTTTTTATCAATTGCGGCATCATGAGATTTGCCAATATTTGCTTGGATTATGCTCCAAACATGCCTTGCCTCAGGACGTGCGCCTGCTCCGCTAAGGTTGCTAAATTTTGGGACACACCTCCAGCGATAAAGTACTCGTCCTGATTTGTGAATTGCAAGCGTCGCTGGCTGGTAATAACCCTTTATATGGGAAACCCATGAGCGGCTTCCAAGGTGGCCGTCATCTGGATTAAAAAAAATGTCCAACCATTGATTCTTTGCACAAAGATCCCTGATCTCATGATGCGGATCCCCTATGACAGAAAATGGGAGCCTCCATTCGTTTTCGGCTTCGGAGGCGAGAGCCTGTGGTTCCGAAGTTATGCCATATACAGCACCGCCAGCGGCCCTTATTGTATCGGCAACTCCCGTTCGGTCGAAGCTTCGCAACTCGAAGCGACATGGCGGTCACCAAAGTCCACGATAGAAAATCAGCAGCACAAACTCGTGGTTCGATAATTCACTGTTAATCCATCCCTTTCGAATCCCCTCTGGGGGATCTAGGTGAGGAGGTATCGAGGGCGCTTCAAGTTCGATTTGAGAGAAAATAAAGCCTTTATTGGTCGGGGTAAAAGCAACCTGTTTACGGGCACACAATTCGCCATCGCAAAGAATCAGTCCGATTTCAAAAGGCTTGCTAAGATCGCTTACTTTCTCGGCGCCCACCAGTCCGGTCAAATCATAGTCGGAGTTATTCTCACGATTGAGCCATTGCAATGCTTTTTTTGTGGGTGCTCTGAGTTCAAATGGTATTTCTTGTTCCAAGTGTGATTGACCCTTTATTCATAGAACTTAATTGAGTATATTGCAAGCCTACCCGACTACCAATCACATATTTGTATATGGCTATAAGATCAAGTTTTGGAGTGCTGAAATGACAGTGAGCAGTTTGTATCCTGATATTTCAAACCGCAGAATTAAAACCAATGGCCTAGAGCTTAATATTGCGGAGCAGGGCTCGGGGCCGTTGCTTCTGTTAATTCATGGGTTTCCTGAATCTTGGTACTCTTGGCGGCATCAATTTGCGCCTCTAGCTGCTGCAGGTTACAAAGTCGTTGCACCCGATATGCGTGGTTATGGTGACTCAGATAAGCCGTTCGATGTGAGCGCATACAACCAAATTGAAATCGTTAATGATATACGCGGCCTAGTCAAATCACTCGACTATGAGTCTGCAATCGTAATAGGCCATGATTGGGGAGCGCCGACCGCTTGGAACTGCGCGCTCTGGCACCCCGAGGAGTTCTCAGCCGTTGGAGCGCTGTCTGTACCATTCATTGCGCGCTCGGAAAGCCCTCCTCTTGAGAAGATGCGGAAGCTATTTGCTGGAAAGTTTTTTTATCAGCTTTACTTTCAGGAGCCAGGAGTGGCTGAGGCGGAATTTGAGACTGACATTGAAACCAATCTTAAAAAGTTTTTTCATATTTCAAGCGGTCAGGGAGATTTTGGTCAATTGCATAAAAAACCAGCTGATTCCGATTTGCTATCCGATATATATGAACCAAAAGAACTAGGAGCATGGTTTTCGGTGAGCGATTTGCACTTTTACACCAAAGAGTTTGAGAAGAATGGATTTCGGGGGCCATTAAACTATTATAGGAACCAGAACTTAACATGGGAAAAATCAGAAAATCAGCCTTTGAAAGTTCTCCAACCCGCGTTATTTTTGGCGGGAGCATTAGATGGGGTCATCCCCATGGCAAGACCTGCGCTGGATAATATGCCAGAATTCGTTACGGATCTGAGAGTCAATCAATTAATTCCGGGTATGGGTCATTGGACTCAGCAGGAGGCTCCGGATGCCGTAAACGAAGTTCTTCTTGATTGGTTGGACAATCTTTAATAACAATTGCTATTTTCTGCCAAAGGAATCTCCGCTAACAAACATTCTGTCTAGGATATTCAAGTATGGATGGTCAGATTTTGCCCAGTTCCTTTGCTTCCTTATCATAGCTTGCGTAGGAATCTTTGAGAACAGCACTGTTGAGTAGTGTTGAGGCAACTAGTTCATTGGTCTTGAAGGACTGTATGGATGTTTTTAGCCACATTGATTCTGTTCTTCGACTTTCTCCCAAGCCAACGATTTCCCGTTGCAATAAATACTCCTCTCCCACGAACAGTGGTCCTTTGATCATTTTTATTTCGAGATCGGCAAATAGGCCTATGGAGGGTTGTTTGGCTTGAGGCAGAAAGTCGGCGGAGAAACTTACCAAAGGATTCACCATCTCCATCGGAATTATGGCCTTTCCCCAGGGAGAATTAATTGCGGTCTCTGGTCTATACCAATCACAATACTCTGTTATTTTATTTAGCTTTTCGTTTAGCGTAAACGGATAATTATTGCCAAGATGTTGATCCATAGAAATTTTTACTGGGATGCCAGTCGATGAGCGGTCTCCAATTTTTACTTTTTCAAGGATGACTAAATTACTTGGAGTCGGGCGGGAACGCATGATTCGATCGAGTTCTGTTTCTGGGTGATCCGGTCCAATCGAGGCTGTACCCTCTAAAACAATTTCACCGGTTTTTTTTAGCGCCCAGATGCGTGTCGACTTTGCCCCTTCCGAAGGCTTTGAGGCGAGTGCTTGAACTTCTTCACCCTCTATAACCATATTTTTAAAGTGGGTGCTTATACAACCGCATTCAAACCACTCATTGCCCCATATTTTATGCAAAAGCGGATCAAACTGCGAAAAGTGGGTGGGTCCCTCTATCGGAGCGCCACTGAAGCCGAGAGATGCGGCTTGATCATCGTCATGAATCGAAAGATGGCCACCATACTCTTGCGCTGATAGCATTTGGCGCGGCCTTAAAAACGGTCCGCTGATGATTTCGTCTTCCTCGCTAAGACGAGTTTCCCAAATTGCCTTTGTCATGCTCGTTTTTACCGAGTAGATAGTGCGTGAGCCGTCCTCCATTCTCTTTGGTATTCTACATCACATTAGAAACGGATGTAATGAAGTTTTTTGCTTTAACAATGAGAACGCCAACCGAGGATGTTTCGTTATTGGGTGAAAAAAATTTGGTTTCAGACGTATGAATGGTGATTTGTTATCGGGTAATATGTTTTCCTATATTTTGGTTAGTTGATTCTTTGACTCTCTTCGGTCAGGAGTTCTCAATAATGCGCACTGGGGATAAAGGATGAATTTAGAAAATAAGATCGTTGTTGTGACTGGAGCTGGCAGCGGTATTGGAAGGGCGTTGGTTGTCCGTTTTAAGGCAGAGGGTGCCAAACACGTTGTGTCAGTGGATGTCAATCCAGAAAGCGCGGAGCAAACTGCGGATCTGATAGGTGATCGTTCCTTTGAAGCGGATGTGTCTAACGAAAATGATGTTGTTCGGCTAATAAAAATGACTGAAAAGCAGGTCGGACCGATTGACCTCTTCTGCTCTAATGCTGGAATTGGACTGGGCAAAGACCTTCATTCGGCGACCAATGAAGACTGGCAAATAAGTTGGGATATAAATGTGATGTCACATGTTTATGCGGCACGTCATTTAGTTCCGCGCATGATTGAGAGGGGCGGAGGTTACTTCTTGAATACAGCCTCTGCTGCTGGTGTTTTAAATCAGATAGGGTCAGCGACCTATGGGGTAACCAAGCACGCAGCAGTCGGTTTTGGAGAGTGGCTTGCGATCCATCATAAGCACGAAGGGATAAAAGTCTCAATGCTATGCCCCCAAGCGGTCAGAACCGCAATGTATAGGCAGGGAACTGACTCGTCCGCGGCTGCGGGCGTGGACGGTGTCATGGAACCAGAAGAGTTGGCTGATGTCGTTGTGAGAGAACTGGAGAAAGAGAGTTTCATGATTCTGCCCCACCCTATAGTACTCGAATATATGAGAAACAAAACCTCAAACTATGATCGCTGGATTGGTGGTATGCATAAATTGATGAGAAAGATAGCGGGTATTGGCTAGTAAACTCTCCGCCAAGTGTAACCATTTTTTATACTGTGGGATCTTTGAATGCAAGTCATTAAAAAAACAATCCAAATTTTTTTCGATCTCATCAGGGTACTCCTTGTTTTAGCGGTTAAGCCCCCGAAGGTTACCGATAAAAAATCGGTTGGCACCATGTTTGAAGACACCGTAGCCAAGTACTCAAAGCGCAAAATGATTTTCTTTGAGGGTCGTGAACTTAGTTGGGGCGAATTCAATATGCTAGCCAATCGGATGGCGCATCGACTAAAGGCGCTTGGAGTGAGTCGAGGTGACAGCATAGCTTTGATAATGGATAATCGAATCGAGTTTTTGGCGCTCATAATTGCAACTCAGAAGATTGGTGCTGCTATTGCGCTCATAAATCCAAGCTTAAGGGGTGCTCAGCTAGCTCATTGCATCAAGATTTCCGGTTCGGCTAAGTGTCTAATTGGAGAAGAGGTTTACGATAATCTAGTTGCTATCAGGGATGATTTGGCTATGGTTGGCGACGATTTCTTGTGGGTTGCAGACCGACGTGAAGTTGATCCGCCGGCAGGTGTAGAAGATTTCTTACAACAAATAGAACAATATAGCGCTCAAAATTTGGAGGAGGTCAATGATATCTTGGCCGGTGAGACCGCCTTCTATATCTACACATCTGGGACGACCGGTTTGCCTAAAGCTGCTAAAATCACCCACCGTCGCTGGGCTACAGCCACTCATGGATTTAGCGAGATGGGTTCAATCGCTAAAGCCGATGATTGTTTCTACTTATGTCTCCCTCTTTATCACGGAACAGGACTCATTTGTGGATTTGGCGTTTGCGTATACTCCGGCGCATCTTTTTACCTGCGAAGAAAATTCTCTGCATCTTCATTTTGGCCAGATGTGCAGGAATATAAGATTACCAATTTCATATACGTAGGTGAGCTTTGTCGATATTTGATTGCACAACCTCCTTGTGTGGAAGAAAGAAATAATACGTTGACTCGGGTGTTTGGCAATGGTCTTAGACCAGACATCTGGGATGAATTTAAGAATCGTTTTGGGATCGATCGGGTTGCCGAGTTTTATGGCGCGAGCGAGGGGAACATCGCTTTTGTTAATGCTTTCAATAAGGATCGTACGATTGGTATCTGTGGTGCGAACATCATGCTGGTAAAGTATGACATTGTTTTAGATAGAATAGTAAAAGATGCGGCTGGGAAAATTATTCCTGCAGATGACGGCGAGGTCGGCTTGCTCTTGGGCGAGATTGACGAGCAGTACATTTTCGACGGTTACACTGACTCTCGGGCTTCCGAGTCTAAGATCTTACGAAGCGTCGTTAAGGATGGCGACGCTTGGTTTAATACTGGAGACCTGATTAAGAAAATAAATGTGGGCTTTGCTTTTGGCCTAGCACATTATCAATTTGTTGACAGAATTGGAGATACCTATCGTTGGCGTTCTGAAAACGTATCTACTAATGAGGTAGAGGAAATTCTTAATGGCAACGATCAGTTAGAATTTTCAAATGTCTTTGGCGTCGACATTGCGGGTGCTGATGGTAAGGCTGGGATGGTAGCGATTGTGGTGAAAGGTGGTCGAGAGCTGGATCTAGAGGAGTTTTCGTCTTATGTTATGACAAACCTTCCTGCATATGCACGACCTGTGTTCTTGCGCATTCAAGGAGAGTTGGCTACGACCGGAACTTTTAAGCTTGTTAAAGGTGAATTGCGAAAGCAGGCATACCATTTAGGTGAGATGACTGATGATCTATACTTTCTGCCACCAAATTCGGAGAATTATGAGCCGTTGAACCAAATTGCCTACCAAGCGGTTATTGAAGGCCGCTCGGGTTATTAAAAAAATTAAACAATATAGATTAATTATTTATGAAGATATTATCATCTAAATTATCAATAGAGAAGAAAGACAACATTGGCATCCTATGGCTCAATCGTGCTGAAAAATACAATGCGCTTTCGTCCGATTTATGGGGCGGAATACCGCATGCGCTGAACGAAATCATGCTTGATGATGATATCAACGCTATTATCTTGGCAGGGCGCGGGAAGCATTTTTGCGTGGGGATAGATATAGTGGAGGCTGGTTTTGCAACTGGAATTCAGAGCGATGAAGCGGTCTCCGAGGCTGAATCCAACCTTCGTCAATTAGAGGATACCCAGCGATTCCAGGCAGCGATTTTCTCGATTGCGGACTGCGACTTACCGGTCATTGCCGTTATTCATGGCCATTGCCTTGGCGCTGGTGTCGATCTGATCACTGCTTGCGATATCAGAATTTGCAGCGATGATGCGAATTTTAGCATCCGTGAAACAAAGATCGGCTTGGTTGCCGATGTTGGCACATTGCAGAGATTACCTAAGGTCCTGAATGCTGGGCACGTAGCAGAGTTGGCTTATTCAGGTAAAGACATAAGCGCCAGGCGTGCCGAAAAAATTGGCTTGGTCAATGATGTCTTCGAATCATTTGACGCCGCATATGATGCGGCATACGCATTAGCGTCAGAGATCGCATCCAACTCAACTCTCGCCGTGCGTGGGACTAAATTTATTCTCCGGCAAAGCGAAACGCTCACTACAGATCAAAGTCTGCTTCTTAATGGGATGTTCACGTTAATGACCAGCCTCAAGTCAAACGATCTAAAGGAATCGATGAAGGCTTTTTTTGAAAAGCGGCCACCTAAATACACAGGAACGTGACCTCTAGTAGACCATTTCCCGGCTAGCATTTAGCAGAAAGGGGAAACGCTCACCAAGCTTGGCACTGAAATACATAGCCCAGTATTCGATCTTTTGGATCACACTCATGTCTAACTTGTTGGGAAGCTCTTTTTGTTGAGCGACAAGGTAAGCATGAAGACTTTGTGCGTCCTTAAGGTCGAGAGTTTCGGCAAAACCGATCATGCCTTGATGTACTTTTGAGCCGCCTAGCACAATATTGACAAATTCCTTTTGAGTTTGTTGGCTCATGTAACGAAGATCTGGAACAATGCCGCCGCTCTTGGCGCTGATTCCGTGGCAACTACCGCAATTACTGCTGTAGAGTATTTGACCTCGTTCAATAAAAGCTGGATCGGTCTCAGCTTCAATTACAACTGGCTCGATCTTAGCTAATTTCTCACTCATTTTTGTGTGTCTCTCAGCAGCCTCTCCAAGCTTAAATACTAGGAGCCTATTTCTATTTACCCTGTCATACTTCAATTCATTGCCTATGGTGAGCATGGCGACGCCGCCACCGCCTTGCCCAACGGCTATATATTGCTCTCCATCTACTTCGAAAGCAACTGGGCCTGCAAGGATTGCGCTATCAGATTGAAAACTCCAGAGTAATTCCCCATTTTTCGCATCATAAGCGATAAATCTGCCCTCTTGAGTGCCTTGAAACACAAGATTTCCTGCAGTGCTAAGGATACCGCCATTCGACGGTTTGGCGTGTCGGATATCCCAAGCCCGTGCCTTTTTAATTGGATCCCAAGCAACGAGTTCTCCATAGGCTAGGGCATCGACAGATGCTTTGGCTGCCACCCAGCTTTCCGGATGCCTCGCCTCATTTAGATCGATTCCAGTATTCCAGCGGTTTATTCGGTGGGTCACTGGTTTCTTATCGGCAGAGAAGTAAAACGGCATGTTCTGCACCGGTATGTACATCAGCTTAGTTCTGGGACTGTATGACATTGGTTGCCAGTTGTGTGCCCCATATGGACCAGGCCAAAGGTAACTGGGACCATTTTTCTGATAGTTAGCCTCTTCTGTTTCAACGGGTCTTCCCGAAGACATATCAACATGCGTTGCCCAAGTCGTTTTAGTAAACGGATCTGCCGATAGCAATTCTCCCGTTACCCGATCGAGCACATAAAAGAATCCATTTTTGGGAGCCTGCATTACAACTGACCGAATTTGGCCAGCCAACTCAATGTCGGCCAGAACCAGTTGTTGAGTTGCCGTATAGTCCCAGTTGTCACGAGGCGTTACTTGATAATGCCAAACATACTGGCCGCTATCTGGCTTCAAAGCTACTATGGAGCTGAGAAATAGGTTGTCGCCACCACCTGGGCTTCGTACATCCCGATTCCAAGGAGAGCCGTTTCCTGTTCCAATGAAAAGCAGGTCATGTTCAGTGTCATAAACTAATGTGTCCCAGACAGTCCCCCCACCGCCGCCTTGTTGGTGCCAATAATCGCCCTGCCAAGTAGCAAGTGCTGTCTCTAGCGCATCATTTTCTTGTGGTTCTGACGGGTCCCTCGGTACAG
>CAJWMT010000065.1:0-13904 GCA_913044275.1 uncultured Cellvibrionales bacterium | reverse complement strand
CCCCCGACATCCTGCTCCCAAAGCAGGCGCGCTACCAGACTGCGCTAATCCCCGAATTATTATGGTGCTAACTCCATTTGAAGTCGGCGCATGATACTTTTAAGCGGTAATCTCGTCAATTTTTATAATAACACGGTATTCACAAGGGGTCTTGATTAGCAAAAGCAAATAATTTGCACCACCGAGCTCTTTGTCGAGCGATTTAAGAAAGCTGAGATACCTTGAAACGATCAGACCTGATAAATTAGCTTTTAAAAATTATGTATAATCTTGTTTAAACTGCTAACTATCCGAATCATGGTCACAGCCTCGCTAACAAAAATTTTATAATACGCTAATTCGCACTCACATTTTTGAACTAAGCTTTAGGATAAATTATGTATAACGGTAAAACTTTAAGTGTCTCTAAGATCCATAATCAATTTACTGAATTATGTTTTAACAATCAAGACGAGTCTGTTAATAAACTTGATTTAAATACGACACGTGAACTAGCTGAAGCTGTAGCGATTTTAAGCGGAGATAGCACAATCAAAGGACTTTTGGTGACAAGCAAAAAGCCTGTATTTATCGTAGGTGCAGATATAACAGAATTTTCTGAAATGTTTAAATTGCCAAAAGATGCTTTTCTATCGAGAGTGAAAAAGGTGACAAAATCCCTAGTTTCGCTTGAAAACCTCCCATTTCCCACTGTGGTTGCGATTAATGGGTATGCATTAGGAGGTGGTTTGGAGGTATGCATGGCATGTGATTACAGAGTGCTTTCAGATAGGGCATTAGTCGGAATGCCAGAGGCTACTTTAGGCATAATACCTGGCTTCGGTGGAACCGTGAGATTACCGCGAATCACCGATATATCCACGGCTCTTGAATGGATGACATCTGGAGCCATTCAAAACGCAAAACATGCTTTAGAAAAAGGTGCTGTTGATGAAGTAGTTCCTGAGTCTGATCTTCGAGACGTCGCGCTGGAAAGATTGTCAGACTTTGCTTCAGATCTTCGAGATTACAAAATCCTTCGTTCTTTAAAGTCGCAGCCGATCGATTGTGATCACTCGATGCTTGATGAAACCTGCGATACACATCGCGACTTAGCAGACAAAAAGCCCGGCAGGAATTATCCGGCCCCACTGACTTTAGTAAAAACACTCCGGTCATCGGCTAAATTAAAGCAAGAACCTGCTCAGGAGCTCGAATCCGAGGCGTTCTATAGAATCGCGCAAACATCTCAAGCTAGAGCGATGGTTGGAATATTTTTGAGCGATCAATATCTGGGCAAGCAAGCAAGATTTCAAATAAAAAAGCACGAACATGATTTAATAAAAATTAGACGGAGCGGGATAATCGGTGCCGGCATAATGGGGGGTGGAATAGCCTATCAAAACGCCATCAAAGGATATTCTGTATTGCTCAAGGACATTGAACAAAAAGCTCTGGACGTGGGGATGTCTGAAGCATCGAAGCTGTTATCAAAATCTATTGACCGACAAAAAATTAAGGCGATCGATGGTTTAAATGTACTTTCAAAAATCACTCCGACTCTTTATAGCAATGGGATAGAAACATGTGATGTCATTGTGGAAGCCATTGTTGAGAATGAAGAAGTGAAAAAAATTGTCTTAGCTGATATTGAGAGTGCGGCTCGTGAAGATTCTATAATTACCTCCAACACATCAACCATCTCTATTAATCGACTAGCATCTGTGCTTGCGCGCCCAGAAAATTTTTGTGGGCTGCACTTTTTTAATCCCGTTCATGCTATGCCGCTAGTTGAAATCGTTCGTGCGAAGAATAGCTCAGACACGACCGTAGCGATGCTTTGTGACTACGTGTTGGGACTAGGTAAAAAAGCAGTTGTCGTTAATGATTGCCCGGGTTTTTTAGTTAATCGGACACTTTTCGCAATGCTATTTGGATTTGAAATGTTAGTTCAAGATGGAGCTGATTTTAGGCAAATAGATGGCGTCATGGAAGCATGGGGTTGGCCCATGGGTCCAGCTTATTTGATCGATGTGATTGGACTTGATACTCTCAATCACTGCTACGACTCTATGTCGTCGGGGCTTCCAGAGCGATTTAATCTAAAGAAATCAAATTGTCCAAGCCGGCAAATATTCAGTGCAGGACGATTGGGCCAAAAAAATGGTCGAGGATATTATCAGTATCTCAAAGGTAAAAGTGGGCGCGCTGAAAAGCAGATTGACATTGAAGCTCAAACTATTATTGAAGCAGTGTCAGAGCGAACTAAATCCTTTTCTGATGAAGAAATTGTAAATAGAATGATGCTGCCCATGGCTAATGAGATGCTTCGATGCCTTGATGAGCAGATTGTTGCATCTCCCGAGGAGGCTGATATGGCACTAATTTATGGACTTGGCTTTCCAAGATTTCGGGGCGGCATCTGTCGATGGATGGATGAGATTGGTCCTAAGGGTCTCTGCGATCTCGGTCGCAGCTTGGAGGCGATCAGCACGCTATATAATCCACCTGCCAGCTTGGAGAAGCGCGCAGCTAATAATGTGTTGCTATATCAATAAAAATTGATATAGCAAGAGCGCCCTGCGTGCGCTTGAATGTCAAAATTGGTTCATCGTGTTGTCTTCACCTGAAGCTTTGAGAGCTTGATCACCAGAAAAATATTCTTTGTGATCGTCACCCATATTAGAACCCGCCATCGCCTGATGCTTAACGCAAGCTATACCTTGTCTAATTTCCTTCCTCTGAACTCCAGCCACATAGGCAAGCATTCCTTCTTCGCCAAAGTATCCTTTGGCCAGGTTATCTGTCGATAGAGCAGCCGTATGATAAGTGGGAAGCGTTATTAAATGATGAAAGATACCCGCATGTTCCGATGCATCTGACTGAAAGGTACGAATTTTCTGATCAGCTTCAATGGCCAGTGGGCTGCCGTCATACTTTTCTGACATAAGATCATCGCGATCATAAGCACCCATGTCTTGACCTTCTGAAGCCCAGTCATCGAAAATCTGCTGGCGGAAATTTAACGTCCAATTAAAACTAGGGGAATTATTGTAAACCAATTTTGCATTCGGAATGACTGCCCTCACTTCATCAACCATTTCTTTTATTTGACCAATGTGGGGCTTTTCGGTTTCTATCCACAGCAGGTCAGCCCCGTTTTGGAGAGATGTTATGCAATCTAAAATCGAGCGCTGTTTCCCTGTTCCATCTTTAAAACGATACAAACCATTAGCTAAGCGTTCAGGTTTAACTAGTTTGCCGTCAAGTTTGATAACGGTCTCGCCCTCACTAACGTCTTCTAGGGAATTTACCGGAGTCGTTTTCAAGAAACGATTATACTGATGCGCCAAGTCACCGGGATCATGCGAAACTGGAATTTTCTGCGTGAGGCTCGCACCAAGAGAATCTGTTCTTGCCACTATCACTCCGTCATCAACACCAAGTTCAATGAAGGCATAACGCACTGCATTGATCTTTGAGAGAAAATCTTCGTGTGGAACCGTAACTTTACCATCTTGATGTCCGCATTGCTTAGCATCAGAAACTTGATTTTCTAGTTGTATGCAACAGGCACCTGCCTCAATCATCTGCTTGGCTAACAAATAGGTGGCTTCCTCATTACCAAAGCCTGCATCAATATCAGCGATAATTGGGACTACGTGCGTTTCAAAATTATCAATTCGATTTTGCATCTCTGACGCGAGCGCGTCATTTTTACCTGCTAGGGCAGAATCATAGGATGCAAATAATTCTCCAAGAACACGCGCATCGGCTTGACGAAGAAACGTATATAGCTCCCCAATAAGCGATGCCACAGATGTCTTTTCATGCATTGATTGATCGGGGAGGGGTCCAAATTCTGAGCGAAGAGCTGCGATCATCCAACCAGATAAATACAAATAACATTTATCAGTCGAATTGAGATGTTTTTTAATAGCAATTAATTTCTGCTGACCAATAAATCCATGCCAGCAGCCCAAGGATTGGGTGTAGCGCGAGACGTCATGGTCATATTCAGCCATATCTTTTCGCATAATTTTGGCGCAATACTTTGCTATTTCAAGGCCTGATTTGAAACGATTTTGTGCCCTCATCCGAGCGCCATAGATTGGATTGATTCCTTTCCAATTTCGATTGCCGCAGCTTTGAAGTTGACGAATTTCCTCTATATCTTGTTTCAATGACGCCATGATATTTCCTTATTGTTATTGGATTTTTGATTGACCACCGCGCTACGATACGTAAGATAGTGTAATAAATCTAATTGATACCCTCTATGGCTAATATTTTTTGAATGAATATATCCCGAATCGATCTCAATCTCTTGGTCTACCTCGACGTCTTGCTCCGACAATCAAATGTTACGCGGGCCGCTGAGGAATTGGGAATAAGTCAACCCGCAATGTCTAATAGCTTGAGACGACTAAGGGATCTTTTTAACGATCCACTACTAATCCGAACAAGCGAGGGGATGCAACCCACAGACAGAGCGCTCGAGCTCAAACCCCTGATTCGTAAAGTTCTTTTTGCTGCTGAACAAGCAATATTACCTTCTGATGATTTTGATCCTGCAGCGAGCAAACGGATTTTTCGAATCATGGCAAGTGACTACACGGAGGCGACTCTTCTACCCGTTTTATTGTCCAAATTACGCACATTAGCTTCTGAGATTCGTTTAGACATAATGACACCTAGCGATGTCGACTTCCAAGATGTTGAAAGAGGCAAAGTTGATTTGGTCATCAATCGGTTCGATACCCTGCCTCAGTCATTTCATCAGATTGGCCTATGGGATGATGGTTTTTCATGCGTCGTAAATTCGAAAAATCCCGTCGTAAAAAATTGGAGTCTAGAGTCCTACTTGGCCAATAAACACGTTTGGGTTAGTAAAACAGGAATGGGCGTAGGGGTGGGTATGACGCCAGATGATGTTCAACGATTGGGATGGGTTGACGAGGCTTTGAGGAGGCATGGAGTCACGAGAGAGATTTCTGTGTTTACGCGTCATTACCAGGCAGCCCTGTTGTTGGCCGAACAGCATCATTTAATCGTCACGATTCCTACCATGGCTGCTCGAAGTTCGAGACATAATTCACGAGTCGTAGTTATTGAGCCTCCTTTCGATATACCTCGCATGCGACTTAAAATGGTTTGGAGTCCTCTGCTCCATCATGATCCGGGACACCGCTGGCTCAGAAAATTGATAAAAACTGTCTCAGAGCAAATTGTTCAGATAGATTGAATCGGGAAACGGACTGCGATTATTAGATTTAATATTGTTATTAAACCATTAAATTAATTAATTTTACAAATTAACATCTCTTGCTCTAAACTTTTGCTCGGCTATTTTATCTTATGCTAATAAAAAACTAATAATCGGAAAAAGTGAGCACAGAATATGTCCAACCGAATCTGTTGTGCCGGCCTCGATATATCGGACGAGATATACCAATTAATCTCCAATGAAGTTTGCCCTGATTTAGGAATTGACAGTGAAACGTTTTGGAATGGAGCTGCAAAGATAATATCCGAGTTTGGGCCGAAAAACAGAACGCTTCTAGCCAAACGAACTATGTTGCAAGATCAAATTGATGACTGGCACAAGGAACATAAGCACACCATTAATTTTGAAAAATACAAGCGCTTCCTGCAAGACATTGGATATTTGGTACCAGGAGGCGATGACTTCATAATATCTCCAGAGAATGTAGATTTCGAAATTTCGTCTCAAGCTGGACCACAATTAGTCGTACCTATCACAAACGCAAGATTTGCAATTAATGCCGCAAATGCTCGTTGGGGCAGCCTTTATGACGCGCTTTATGGGAATGATGTTATCTCGGAAGAAGGGAATGCCCAGAAAGGTGATCATTATAATCCTGTTAGAGGAGAAAAAGTAATCCAATATGGCCGTGCTTTTCTTGATAAAGCAGCTCCAGTCAAAAATAATTTTCACCGCCATGTTACACGTTATAAGTTGCAAGAAGGGAAGCTTATCATGTTAATGACCGACGGCTCTGAAGCTCGTCTTGAAAACGAAACGCAGTATGTTGGTTATGCCGGGAATCCAGAGTCGCCTTCATCAATTATATTAAAAAACAATGACCTACATATTGAAATTCAAGTGGATAGGGGCAATTCGATTGGGAGTTCTGACCTCGCCGGAGTGAAAGATATCATTTTGGAGTCAGCTATTACAACCATCATGGATTGTGAGGATTCCGTAGCAACAGTGGATTCTGCCGATAAGGTACTCGCTTATCGGAACTGGTTAGGTTTAATGAAAGGTGATTTGTCATCCTCCTTCATACGCAATGGTAAAGCTGTTGAAAGAAAAATGAATGCTGATCGAGAGTTTGTGGCGCCCGACGGCAACTCTTTAAAGCTATCTGGACGCGCTCTAATGTTTGTCCGAAATGTTGGATTATTGATGACAAGCCCTATAGTGCTGGACAGTTCCGGAAACGAAGTACCCGAAGGAATCATGGACGCAATAATCACAAGTTTGATTGGACTTTATGATCTTAAAGGGCTCGGCAAATACAAAAATTCAAATGCGGGCAGCATATATGTCGTTAAACCGAAAATGCATGGCCCTGAGGAAACTGCTTTCTCAAACGACCTTTTTAATGCTGTGGAAGATCTGCTGCACATACCTCGTTATTCGATCAAGGTGGGAGTAATGGATGAAGAACGACGAACATCTGTCAATCTCAAAGAGTGCATTAGGAATGTAAAAGATCGAGTTGTATTTATTAATACTGGCTTTTTAGACCGGACTGGCGACGAGATTCACACAAGTATGTTAGCGGGCCCATTTCTGCCCAAAAATGAACTCAAAGAACGTGTCTGGATTAAGGCATATGAAGATCGAAATGTCGATATCGGTCTGAGTTGTGGCTTCGGAGGAAAAGCACAAATTGGTAAAGGTATGTGGCCAATGCCCGACAAAATGTCGGATATGATGAACCAAAAATCTGCTCATCCAAGATCGGGGGCTAATACAGCCTGGGTCCCATCTCCCACAGCTGCAACACTGCATGCTATTCATTATCATGAAATCAGTGTCTCAGCGCAGCAAAAGCAACTTTCCAATCGCACTCCAGCGCGGGTGGATGATATTCTCGATATACCTCTTTTGGCAAATCGGACATTAGATACTGAGGAAATCCAAAGAGAATTAGAAAACAATATACAAGGAATTCTTGGCTATGTGGTTCGTTGGATCGATCAAGGCATAGGTTGTTCTAAAGTTCCAGACATTAATGATATAGGCTTGATGGAGGATCGTGCTACTCTGAGGATATCAAGTCAACACATAGCTAATTGGTTAGAGCATGGACTTTGTTCCCACGGACAAGTAATAAAAACCCTAGAGAAGATGGCACAACTGGTTGACAATCAAAATCGGGACGATCATAGTTACACAAGCATGGCACTAAACTACTCAGGCAATCTCGCATTTCAAGCCGCTTCTGATCTAATTTTTAAGGGCTCCGTTCAACCTAACGGTTATACCGAGCCAACCCTGCACCACTATAGATTAGTAAAAAAATCGGGCAACTAATGAAGAAAGAAATCGTCATCTCAACTCCAGATCTCTGTGACCAGCACGCTGATAAGGTGCGGGTGGTAGAGCCAATCTTCAAGAGTTTTGGTGGCAATAAGGCATTTAGTGGTGAAATTGTGACCGTGAAATGTTTTGAGGACAACTCTTGTGTCAGAAAAGTATTGGCAGAAAACGGCGATGAAAGAGTACTCGTAGTCGATGGTGGCGGGAGTATGCGAAGAGCGTGTTTAGGTGACATGCTCTGCGAAATGGCGGTGAAAAATTGTTGGAGTGGCGTTTTAGTCTATGGTTGTGTCCGAGACGTTGATGCTATCGCTAAGATTAATTTGGGAGTGCAAGCTATCGGAATTCACCCTATGAAAACGGAGAAAAGAGGAGTGGGTGAGATCGATGTGCCAGTGACATTTGGCGGCGTAACTTTTTTTCCTGGCGAAACCTTGTATGCAGACGCTAATGGAGTACTAGTCACGTCACTGCCCTTGTCTTCGGACCAAAAATAATCTGACAAATATCGGTCATTCCGATTATGATTGACCCTAAGCAGATTTTGCTTATTCAGTACTCCCTGTTCAGATATAAAGAAGAACATACTTAGCCTTCTAATAACCGTCCATTCTTAAATTTTTTCATAGTCTTTCCTGTTGCAGGAATCGTTTTTTTCGAATTACTCAATTCAATCGTAGCTATGCGCTCCTCATTAGTGATATCAATAGATTCGGGATATTTTGGTTCGGTCATATATCTAGCAAACCACTCTAACAGAAGTTCATCGTCGTCTAGCACCTCTGACAAAAGAGCACGTATTTGGGTTAGGTATTCGCTTGAAATGTGGTCTTTATTTTCAAAAGGCTTTGACCTCGGGTCGCTGACGTATCCGGGAAACTTTGATTTTGTATTTAATTCGACGGCAAGATCGCTAAGAATCTCGGAGGCGGAAGGCATTCGAAATCCAACGGAATAGGTTATACTTTTATTTAAGGTTATTCCGTAATGAGCATATCTAGGTGGCAGATATAGCATATCTCCC
The DNA here is from genome assembly GCA_913044275.1 of uncultured Cellvibrionales bacterium. Lineage (GTDB taxonomy): Bacteria > Pseudomonadota > Gammaproteobacteria > Pseudomonadales > Porticoccaceae > TMED48. The sequence goes on along the minus strand of CAJWMT010000065.1, from coordinate 5,325 downwards.
GTGCTCATAATAAATTCTCGTTCATGTTTGAAGTCATGAATGATTCTCAGATCATCATGCTTGCTGAGCACGGTATCCTCATCGCAAATGCCGCCTAATTGCCATGATTTTTCGCCTAACCCTTGAATTAAAAAAACATCATAATGATCAAAATGTGCTCCTACATTTCCGCCTTCAACCGAATAGCTAACCATGATGTCATCGAGACGCCAACTTGGTAAAAAATCGAAGTGGTTTAAAAGTTTTTTTATTTTTGGAGACCATAGATCCATTGCATCCACGAGCAAGCACCAATTATTTTCGGGAAGGGTGAGGAATCTGTCTTCGCTGATAGGACCATATTCTACTTCTAACGCTTTACCGACAATCAGTCTAGAGTGTATTTCTTCATTCATCGCAAACCCAGCTAGCTCATTAGGTCCAATTAAAGAGGGCATCTGAGGTAACGCATTTTTTACGAAAAGAGGTTTTTGTTGCCAAAATTCATCTAGAAAACGTTCCTGAGACAAATTTCCAAGTAATTTATGAGAACGGGTCATAGCGATACTCTTTCAAGGACTGACTAGAGATTATGAGCTTGCTCTGCTGCATTCCCAATATAGTTTTGGGGCGTTAATTCGAGTAATTTTTTCTTTGCTTCATCCGGCAAATCAAGTTGCTCAAGAAATATTCGGATCTGAACTCTATCGATTGCCTTTCCTCTAGTGAGAGTTTTGAGCTTTTCATAGGCTTCAGGTACTCCATGACGGCGCATCATCGTTTGAATTGGCTCTGCCAAGACTTCCCAACTCCTTTCAAGATCAGTCCGAATCCGCGACTCATCAATATCCAATTTTTCGACACCTTTTAAAATCGAGCGATAAGAAATTAGCGAGTACCCTATGCCAACGCCCATATTTCTTAAAACTGTCGAATCGGTAAGATCTCTCTGCCATCTGGAAATCGGCAATTTTTGTGACATATGCGCAAGAACGGCATTCCCTAATCCGAGATTTCCCTCGGCATTTTCAAAGTCAATTGGATTAACTTTGTGAGGCATCGTTGAGGATCCAACTTCTCCAGCATTTATCCGTTGCTTAAAATAGCCCAAACTGATATATCCCCAGATATCTCTCGTGAAATCAATGAGAATTGTGTTGATGCGTGCCATCACATCAAACAACTCTGCCTTATAATCGTGGGGCTCTATTTGTGTGGTGAACGGGTTAAGAGTAAGGCCTAAATTTGTTACAAATTTTTCGGAACTAGCGTTCCAATCTATTGAAGAGTAGGCAATCTTATGTGCGTTGAAGTTGCCTACGGCACCGTTCATTTTGCCAAGAATATCTAATGCTTTTAATTGTGCGATCTGCCGTCTTAGTCTGTAAGCCACATTCGCCATTTCTTTTCCTAAAGTTGTTGGTGACGCGATCTGTCCATGTGTTCTTGCTACGATTGCAGTAGAGGCATATTGGTGGGCCATTTCTCTAAGCTTGGCCTCAATTGCTTCCAAGATGGGAGTGATGACCTCGTCACGAGCTTCTTTCAACATTAACCCATGAGCAAGATTATTGATGTCCTCGGAGGTGCATGCGAAATGTATGAACTGACTATAACTCTTTAACTCTTCTGAAGAATCGAATTTTTCTTTTATAAAATACTCGACAGCCTTCACATCATGATTGGTATAGGTTTCTATTTCTTTAACACGCTCTGCGTCCTGGAGACAGAAATCTTCTTTTATAGATCTGATTGATTCTAACGCTGGTTGGGACAATTTTGGGAGTTCTTTAATGCTACTATCTTCAGCTAGATGTTCCAGCCAACAGATCTCAACGAAAAGTCGATATTTGATTAACCCATATTCGCTAAATATATTTCTGAGCTCTTGGACTTGAGCGAAGTAGCGTCCATCAATTGGTGAAACTGCAAAAAGGGGGGCAATCATAAAAGAATCCAGAATCGTTTGCTTAAAAATAGGAATAGAGATCTTAGTTCAAAGTATAAAGTAAATTTCAGTTTCAGATCCTCGAAATATTTTCATTCCATGCGCGTTCAATGATACCACCACCAAGGCATCTGTCGTCAATGTAAAAGACTATCGACTGACCAGGAGTAACAGCTCGCTGAGATTCAAAAAAAGCAACATCACAACGCCCATTGCGATTAATACTTACTAAGCAATTTTGGTCGTCCTGACGATATCGTACTTTTGCAGAGCATGAAAACTGCTTGCTATTCGGAGGTCCGTTTATCCAATGCAATGAGCTCGCTTCAAGCCGATTGGAGAAAAGCAGCGGATTTCTAGATCCCTGCACAACATAGAGGATATTGTTGCTTACATCCTTTGATAGAACATACCAAGGCTCTTTGGAACTATCTTTTTGTCCGCCGATCTTAAGGCCTTGCCGTTGTCCTAGCGTATAAAAGATCAGACCCTGGTGCTCACCCATCACCTTTCCCTCTGGAGTTAACATAAGGCCTGGTTGTGCCGGCAAATAATTTGAAAGGAAATCTGCAAATCTCCGCTCGCCAATAAAACAGATCCCAGTGCTGTCTTTTTTGTTTGATGTCACCAAATTCTCTTGACTAGCCATAAGTCGAACATCTTTTTTGTTCAGTGATCCGACTGGAAAAAGAGATTTGGCCAACGAGTCCTCTGGAACAGCATATAGAAAATAAGTTTGATCTTTATTGAGATCATGTCCTTTGAACAGCTGCGAGTTATTGCCACGCTTCAAAATCCTCCCATAGTGACCTGTTGCTATAAAGTCGGCTCCTAAAACTTCAGCATATTCAAGAAAAACTTTAAATTTGATTTCGCGATTACACAGCACATCTGGGTTTGGCGTCCTCCCAGAAGCATATTCTTTGAGAAAAATTTCAAAGACATTTTCCCAATATTCGGAAGCAAAGTTAGCTGTGTGAAGAGGAATACCCAAAACCGAACAAACTTGTTGTGCATCTTGCAAATCAGTTTTTGCGGTACAGTACTCGGTCTCGTCGTCCTCATCCCAGTTCTTCATAAAAAGGGCTTCGACGGCGTAACCACTTTTCTGCAGCAAGAACGCCGACACAGATGAGTCCACTCCCCCGGACATCCCAACAATCACTTTTTTCAAGATAGTTTGGTTCCTTTCTACGCTAGTAACTATAGGTATGTTTTAAACAAATCTAATGAAAATATACGTTGTTTTTCATACTGCTCTATACAGTCTAAAACCATTGGGCTCCTCAGCATGGATTGACATTCATGAATTTCGGAGCTGGACAACCATAGAATTTCATCAATCTGATCATCGATCGGCTGAAGCGGGTCTTCTCTTACTGGCTCGGCACAGAAGCTTGCGCGATAGTAGGTGATGCCGCTATCTTTTGAATAATATGTAGAAAAGCCTAAGAAGCCGAAAGGTTTAACAATCCATCCGGTTTCCTCCAGAGTCTCTCTGACAGCTGCTGCAACAAGATCTTCCCCCGGAATGACATGACCGGCAGGCTGATTGATTACTTGACACCCATTAATATTTTCCTTTACGAGAAGGAAACAATCGTGGTTGGCAACTACTGTTGCTGCGGTCAAATGAATCCGCTCATCCATATAAACATATCCATTGTGACTTAACAAACTTCAAGTAAGCACGTTCTTCGACTCTATCATGAAATTGATATTGAAAAAGACTAGTTCGTTTAAAAAGTCTCTTTAATTCCCGCATTTCTCGGAGAAATGTTCGTCATATCGGCTAGGATCCTCAGCGATTGGAAGATCTGACCCTACCTGAAGCTCCGTACCTCTTAGGCGGTCGTAATGACACTAGAAGCCACTTTATAGAAAAGAATTGAAATATATAGATACAACGCAAACAACAACTTATTGACGAGTTCTAAAATCATTGGTATCTGTGATAAAATATTCACCTAGGAAAACTCGGCAGGAAGTCCAAAACTTTCTGCTAACAAATGGACCCAGTTAACGAGGCAAAAAATGGCGTATCAACATATTGAAATCCCAGAATCCGGAGAAAAGGTCACCATTAACACTGATTTTACCTTAAACGTTCCCAACAACCCGGTGATACCATATATTGAAGGCGATGGTATTGGAGTCGACATTACACCAGTAATGATCAGCGTCATAGATGCAGCGATAAAGAAGGCCTATGGAGGAGAACGGAAAATCTCTTGGATGGAGGTGTATTGCGGAGAGAAAGCAGCAGAATTATATGAAGGAGACTGGTTTCCAGCCGAAACATTAGAGGCAATCAAAGAGTATATTGTGTCAATTAAGGGACCCCTAACGACGCCTGTCGGAGGCGGATTTAGATCCCTCAACGTGGCGTTAAGGCAAGAACTTGACTTATTTGTGTGCCAGCGTCCTGTCCGTTGGTTCGAAGGTGTTCCCTCGCCTGTAAAAGAACCACAAAAGGTAGACATGTGTATTTTTCGTGAAAACTCTGAAGACATCTATGCAGGAATAGAATGGAAAGGCGGCAGTGACGGGGCCAAGCAGATTATCGACTTCCTGAAGGAGAATATGGCGGTCTCGAAAATTCGCTTCGAGGATAATTGTGGCATCGGAGTGAAGCCCATTTCAGAAGAGGGCACCAAGAGACTCGTTGCTAAGGCAATTCAATATGCAATAGATCAAAACAAAAAATCAGTCACGTTAGTTCACAAGGGGAACATAATGAAGTTTACCGAGGGTGCTTTTTGTGATTGGGGTTATGAAGTCGCTCAGGACCAGTTCGGTGGCACTGCGCTAGACGGAGGTCCTTGGCACGTTGTTAAGAATCCCAATTCAGGACAGGAAATTATAATAAAAGATGTAATTGCCGATGCGATGTTACAACAAATACTGACGCGGCCAAATGAATACAGCGTCATAGCGACCATGAATTTAAATGGCGATTACATTTCTGATGCTCTTGCTGCTCAAGTCGGAGGAATAGGAATCGCTCCAGGAGCAAACTTATCAGACGATATAGCAATTTTTGAGGCAACTCATGGTACGGCTCCAAAATATGCGGGCCAAGACAAAGTGAATCCAGGTTCGCTCATATTGTCTGCAGAAATGATGTTGCGGCATATGGGATGGGGCGAGGCCGCTGATCTTGTAGTCAAGGGAATCGAGGGTGCAATATCTCAAAAAAAAGTGACTTATGATTTTGAGAGACTAATGGAAAATGCTCAGCTTCTATCTTGCTCGCAGTTTGGTGCGGCGATTGTAGAAAGTATGTAACATTATCCGGCATAGGTTAATAGACTTTGAGCCGACTTCTAATGGCTATACAAATGCAATCAATGGATAGTCGGCAAAAGCCAGTCTGTTCCTAAGCTGAAGGTGGCGTC
>CAJWMT010000064.1:0-14003 GCA_913044275.1 uncultured Cellvibrionales bacterium | reverse complement strand
TAACAGGCGTTAGTTAGGCGTTGGGGCGATACGAAAGTCTATGGCACAAAACACGGCAATCAAAGTCAACGAGACATCGCGCAGCGCGGTTGGACGGGACGGGGTGCTGGACATTGCCGCGCGGCTTTTCCGCGAACAAGGCTACGGGTCCGTTTCGCTCCGAAAAATCGCCGAGGCCGCAGGGATCAAGGCAGGCAGCATATATTACCATTTCGGCTCCAAAGACGAAATCGTCGCCGCCGTCTTGGATGCAGGCATCCAGGTCGTTCACGAGAGCATGCGCGAAGCCGTTTCCGAATTGCCGGAAGGCACCGGCCCCGAAGCCATCCTGAGGGCCGCGATTGGGGCACATCTGCGTGCACTTCTCGATGTGTGCGATTACTCCTCCGCCAATGTGCGAATTTTCGGGCAAGTGCCGCAATCTGTCAGGGATGCCAATCTGCCCACGCGCGGAGCCTATGAGGCCGAATGGGATGCCCTGTTGTCCCGGTTACAGAACGTCGGCGCTCTGAAAAGCGACGTGGACATCCGCCGCCTGCGTCTGATGTTGATTGGTGCGCTCAACGCCACGCTTGAATGGTTCGATCCGGACCGCGGCAGCGCAGAGGCGCTGTCATGCACCTACGCCGATGTATTCCTCAACGGGATACTCAAAAGACAGGATATCTGATACATGGCGCGTCTTGAAACAGCGGTTCTGACCGCATCGGAAGTATACGCCCGCAACCACGCGGCGCAAAGCGAACGGGTTGAAACCCTGCGCGCGCGGATCGCCGAGGCCACGTCGGGCGGGCGCCCCGACATGGTTGAACGCCACCGCAAGCGCGGTAAGCTCCTGGTCCGCGAACGGATCGACCTGCTGGTGGATCCGGGCACCGCCTTTCTGGAACTGTCTTCGCTGGCGGCAAATGGCCAGTATGGGGGCGAGGTTCCCGGTGCCGGGATCGTCACGGGCATCGGGATCGTCCACAGCCTGCCCTGCATGATCATCGCCAATGACCCCTCAGTGAAAGGCGGAACCTATTACCCACTAACAGTTAAGAAGCACCTTCGTGCTCAAGAGATTGCCCAACGTTGTAAATTACCTTGTGTTTACCTAGTTGACTCAGGCGGTGCAAACTTGCCTCATCAAGCGGAAGTTTTTGCAGATAAAGACCATTTTGGCCGTATTTTCTTTAACCAAGCTCGAATGTCTGCAGATGGTATACCACAAATCGCCGTTGTGATGGGACCATGTACTGCAGGTGGTGCTTATATACCTGCAATGTCAGATGTCGCGATTATGGTTAAGCAACAAGGAACTATTTTCCTTGCTGGTCCACCTTTAGTGAAAGCTGCTACTGGTGAAATAGTCTCTGACGAAGAGTTAGGAGGTGCTGACGTCCACTGTCGAAAATCAGGAGTAGCGGACTATTATGCTGATAGTGAGCATCATGCAATGATGTTAGCAAGAGATGCGATAGCTAACACTAACCTGTTCAAAAATAAAATTGATGATGAAGAGTTCATCAATCTTCCTATCTATGATGCCAAAGAAATCTATGGTGTGGTCAATGCGAACTTGCGCTTATCGTTTGATGTCCGAGAAGTAATCGCTCGAATCGTTGATGGCTCTGAGTTTGATGAGTTTAAAGCCCTATTCGGCACTACTCTGGTATGTGGATTTGCCCGTATCGAAGGCAATTTAATCGGTATTATTGCCAACAATGGCATCTTATTTTCAGAATCTGCACAGAAAGGGGCACACTTCATCGAATTGTGTGCAAAAAGGAAAATTCCTTTGCTCTTTTTGCAAAATATCACTGGTTTCATGGTGGGCAAAAAGGTTGAGGAAGGTGGAATTGCCAAAAATGGTGCCAAGCTGGTAATGGCTGTTGCATGTGCCGATGTACCTAAATTTACAGTCATTATTGGCGGATCTTACGGAGCAGGCAACTATGGTATGTGCGGTAGGGCCTACGATCCGACCATGATTTGGATGTGGCCAAATGCTCGAATCTCGGTTATGGGAGGTGAGCAAGCGGCTGGTGTCCTTACTCAGGTCAAGAACCAAGTTTTAAAACGTGAGGGAAAGCAATGGCCAGCCGCTGATGAGCAACGTTTTAAAGATGATATTCTTGACCTCTACGACACACAAGGTCACCCCTACTACGCAAGCGCCCGTTTATGGGACGATGGCATCATAGACCCTAAAGAAACACGAAGCGTTCTCGCCCATGCTCTACGTGCAGCTCTTAATGCCCCTATCCCGGAAAGCCAATTTGGCGTCTTTAGAATGTAAAGGAAAAAACGATGACAACGGATACGTCACCTTATTCTGTAGAATGTCGCATTGATTCAGATGGGATCGCGTCACTTATTATCAACCGCCCAGATCGTGCTAACGCTTTTAATGCGGAAACGATAAATGCACTAATTGCAGAGATCGAGAAACTCACTCAAAGCTCAGGAATCAGAGGCCTACGATTAGAGGGAGTAGGCAAGAATTTCTCTGCAGGAGCCGACGCAGAGTGGATGCGCTCCATGGCGTCTAAATCCATCGAAGAAAACCAGCAAGATGCAATGCAACTTGCTAACCTTCTGGATAAATTGGATAACTTTCCCCAACCTACTATGGCCATTGTTCAGGGAGCCGCCTTTGGAGGTGCTCTGGGCTTGGTGTGCTGCTGCGATATGGTCGTAGCACATACAGATGCCAAATTTTGCTTAAGCGAAGTGAAACTCGGTCTGGTTCCTGCAACCATTGCGCCCTATGTAATTAGAGCAATGGGAGTTCGCAATGCGCGTCGCTATATGCTTACAGCTGAACTAATTGATGCAGAAGTCGCAATGAAGTTGCAAATTGTTCATCAAGTTCTAGAAAAAAACGATATTGAACAATATGTAAAGGGCTGGTTCAAATCGATCCTCAGCTTTGGTCCTCAAGCCCTGATTGAAACGAAAAAGCTGTGCCTTGAATGCGATGGAAAAGAGATAGATACCTCAATGCGCCAATACACAAGTGAGCTGATAGCAAAAATCAGAGCCTCGGAGGAAGGACAAGAGGGTTTGTCTGCATTTTTAGAAAAGCGCTTACCAAATTGGAGTTCTAACTAAAAATGATTCATATAGACAACGTCAATTCTTTACCCAAAGCTATCGATATTATCGAGGTAGGGCCGAGAGATGGCTTGCAAAATGAACAAGCCGTATCGACCAAGAGCAAGATTCAACTTGTTGATGCTCTCTCACTTTCAGGTCTTTTACACATAGAAACTGGTGCATTTGTTTCACCCAAGTATGTACCACAGATGTCTGATTCTATTGATGTATTTAACAAAATCAAGCGCTCCGACCATGTGGTTTACTCTGCTCTGACGCCAAACCGCAAAGGTCTAGAGGCGGCTATCGAAGCAAATGCGGATAGTGTTGCTATCTTTGCCTCTGCATCTGAAGGCTTTAGCCAACGTAACATCAATTGCTCCATCTCAGAGAGCTTGAATCGTTTTTCTGATGTTATCGAAGTTGCAGAACAATATGGCATCCCTGTGCGCGGCTATATTTCCTGCGTGACCGATTGCCCATATGATGGAAAAACGGCCCCCAAAACCGTTGCAAGTCTAGCCAAAACACTTCTGGATATGGGGTGCTATGAAGTCTCGCTAGGCGATACGATTGGTACAGGTACACCAAATACTATTGCCAATATGCTTGACTCCGTACTTGGGTCGGTTGATCCGTTAAGCATCTCTGCCCATTTTCATGATACCTATGGTCAAGCTCTCGCGAATTTATATCAAGCACTTTGTATGGGAGTTACCAAAGTCGATTCCAGTGTTGCTGGATTGGGTGGCTGTCCGTACGCTAGAGGGGCATCAGGTAATGTTGCAACCGAAGACGTACTCTACATGTGTAAAGGCCTTGGTATAGAAACGGGTATTGATCTCAACGCGGTCGCTCAAGCAGGATGGGAAATCTGCAAACAGCTTAATAAACAGCCAAATTCAAAGGTTTCTTGGGCTTTATATCAACAAGCACACTATTAATGCTAATAATTGACTTGGGTATATACCCAAGTCATTTTTAAATGTTTGCTGTCATAAAATCCAGAACATACTTAGAGCAAAACATTAAAAGTCTTCATATTCCGTTCGAGCAAGTCTCACCTCTACTAAGGTACACCCCGTTTTTTCCATTAATTCTGCTGCCGTTAAACTTGGATCAGAGCGAATCATCTCATGCAATAACCGGCTGCCCTGCCCTGCTTTATCATCGCAGTTTAGGTATTGATGCAGTTTGACCAACACAAAATCTTCGGTTTGATATAGCCCACCTAAAACTTTCAAAAGCTCAAAGAGATGACAACGCTCACCACTGATTTGCCAGTTCCTTGACCGCCTAACCCTTTTCAAAATGCAGTTATGTTTTGCCGCGATTGATCGAATTTCACGAACCCTCTCTGAACCAATTTTTTGAACCAGAGACGGAAACGAGATTATAAGTTGCTCATCTGACATGACTTCTCTCGTTTCCTCAATCCATAGCATTTTTATTCATAGACGCTTTTAGGTGTTGTATGAACATCCCCACCTTTTTGGACTTAAATTCTCTTGAAGGGTAAAAAGCATAGAGAACCAAATCTTCGGGTGTTTGCTCCATTTCAACTACTTCAAGAAGGCCTGAAGAGAGTTCGTTTGTGCAAGATCCATGCGCTAATATTGCAAACCCTAAACCCTGAACCGCAGCGGACTTCGCCATTTGTCCACTGTTGACTTTCAATACAGATCCTACTTTCTGTACGAATGTGTTACCCGTTTGGTCTCTAAATACCCAAGGATTACCGTGTAATGCCGTAAAACTGCTAATACAAGGAAGGTTAACTAACTCTTCACAAGTCATCAATTGAGGAAAGGTTTTCAAAACCTGAGGTGAAGCAACAACCACACTCTCAAAACGTGTTATCTCATTGGCTATCCAATTGCTGTCTACTAAACGACCTCTTTGAAAACTAATGATGACATCAAAACCGTCAACGAAGCCTTCTTTCGCGCTTAGACTTGTCTCGCAGCACAAGGAAAGTTCTGGATATTGTTTACAAAATGTAATAACTGCCTGACCAAGCTCTGGGATATCAGGGACTAAGATATTAAATTGCCCAGAGATTTCTGAAGAATATTTCGTCACATCTGAAAGCACGGCATCGAGCTGGCTCAGCAGTGGAACCGTCTTATTGTACAGTTGCTTCCCAGCTTCGGTAGCAGAGATCTTCCTTGTCGTTCTTTCAAACAATCTAATGCCCAAGCATTTTTCGAGCAAAGATATGTGACGACTTACATTGGAGGTAGGTAAGTTGAGAAATGAAGCTGAGCGTTTAAAACTCTTATTCTCATAGACACAATGAAAAGTTTTAAGCCACTGTTGTTCAACTTTTTCAATCATATTTGTCCCATTTCACTGGATTATGAAACCCAATATTACGTCTTTTTCGATGTGCTGAGTAAATTAAAATCGAGCCTCAAAGAAAATAAAGGAAACAAACTCAATTGAATAAAATACTTAACATAGATAAAACCATAATCACTTGTATTGTGGTGCATTTTTTCTTTGTGATCGAGCCTTTAATGATTATCCCATTAAGCACATCAATACTATTCGACCTCCATGTCAGCTACAGCAAAGCTGGTCTAATTTTAGCACTCTATACCATTGGAGCATGTATAGGTAGCCTTGTTTGTAACATAACAGTGAACGAAAAAATTGAACGACAAAAAATCATCTTATTTTTATTGCTCAGTTCAACTTGTCTACTCATCACGTCGTTTATCGAGCAATTTTATACCTTTTTGATCATGCGGCTGCTGTCTGGTTTGTTTGGTGGGCTATTATCTGTCACTAATTTAAATTATTTAATTAGATGCTCTCGACCGAATCAAATAAAGAGAAATGTTGCTTGGGTACTCAGCACCTTTCCGCTCGCATTGGCAATAGGTGTGCCATTCTGCCTAACGGTTAATTCTCATTTAGGTTGGCCATCCTGTTTTCTGTTATTAGCCATGTTTTTGTTTATTTTATCTATTTTATTTCCTAAGAGCACACCAGAAATAGTGAGTAACAAAGCATCATCAGAGAGCAAGGATTGCCACCTAAAAATACCTTTAGAAAAAAACTCAATAACATTCATATCTGCCATTTTGACATTAGCAACTGCTGTGTTTGGTACATTCCTTATCGCAACACAATTTCCCGTCATGCTCATGATCAATTTCGCTATGAGCAACCAAGCATTATCTGGATATTATCTCATCTCGGGAGTTGGAGCATTTATTGCTATGAACATATATGCCAAGTTATCTTTTGAACGGAAAAGAGTCAGTGTTGTCATTTTTCTACTCACAATTTCTATGATTATATTGAGCTGTATAGGTTTTAAAACTAGCATCTCCAATATCGCAGGATACTGTTTTGTCATTTTTATCATCTCAAGTTCATCTAGAACGTTGATCATAAATACAGAGCTAATTGCTGGCTTAACAGCAGAGCAAAGAGCCAAATTCACGAAATTACAAAGTACAATACAGAACGCAGCAATAAGCGCGGCAGGACTGGTCTCCACGCTAATTTGTAAAGAAACAACTCTTGATGGCTTTAATTATAATCCGTTAGTCTTTGTCGCTTCATTAGTGATGGTATTAACTCCTTCTATTTGGTTAATTTTTTGTCTTAAGTCAAATAGAAACGAAAAAAACATCCATTAATATGGATAGAGTTTACTCTTAATGGAGATGAAGCCCGGTTTTCTAGATGAAGGGCTTCTGGCTACTGATTTCGGTCAGAATATCAGTCAATTGATCGCTGAATAAGTTTTCTTGGGATCAGGGTTGAACCAAGCTGATTTTTACCCTTGGCACCGCTAAGAGCTAAGTCTATCGCTGACTGCGCAATTAATTCAAATTGTTGAGGAAGAGAGTTGACTTGAAAGGGTAGAAAATCCAATAATCGGTTATCACCAAAAGTTGCGAGTCGAACCTTATTCATTAGCTCAGGTTTTTCTAACATTACATCTAACACACCCTCTAATAACGTAAAAGACGTGGTGATAAGAGCATCTGGCAACAAATCAGAACGAACCCAACTTTCAAAGACTTTCTTTCCTTCTTCTCTCGAAAAGTTCTGACCGTAATTTATTTTGAACTGCTTGCCTTTTTCGTTACATGCGGAGCGAAAGCCTTCTTCACGATGTTTTGAAATGGGTAAGTCTTGAATGGCACCGATCATACCAACAGAACGAATCTCCGCAGCAAAAACCGAACATGTCAAATCCAAAGCCGCTTGAAAATCTTCGCTGATCACACAACTAAAGTGCTCCGTGTTCATCGGTCGGTCTAATCCAATAACGAGGGTACCCGAGTTCTTTAATTCAACATAATAGCCATCATTGTCAGCCATACAACTCGCAACCATCAATGCATCGACTTTACGACTCACTAAAGCTTCAGCAACCTCTCTCTCGGTTTCCGGGCAATCATCAGAACATCCGATTAAAATTTGGTAGCCTGAGTCCCTCGCTTTTTTCTCTATTAGTTTCGCAAGCCGAGCATAACTATTATTTTCTAAATCAGGAATAATAAGGCCCAGAGATCGCGAACTCCCCGCTCTCAGTGAAGAAGCCGCAATATTAGGCTTGAAATTATGCTCTTTTACCACTGCATTGACTTTTTCTTGGGTTTTATTGCTTATCCGATATTGTTTTGCCTTACCATTAATTACATAACTTGCCGTTGTTTTCGATACACCAGCCAACTTGGCTATTTCGTCTAATGTCATATAACAAGCCTTATTTTGTGCGCCAGATCATATTAACAATCTATTATTTTTCTTGTGAGTTGAATTATAAGCTGAATCGATTCACTATCAACAGCTGAATTGGTTCAGCAACTTTAAAATTGTAACTATCCATTGCATTTACATACAAATATGAATAGAGATTTTAGGTGTGCCGCCAAAAAGCCAGATTCGATTGGCAAATATATGACATTTTTAACTAATTATGTCTCAGAAAATGATTGAGTTATCAGCGAGTGTTTATCAGGACTCCAAGTCTCTCAACTATGTAGCGCAACCTTTAATTAGGAGAGTCGTCGTGCTTGATATTAATAAACATGACATCAGTTTTGCCCAGACTGCTAAAAACAAGACAGATGCCCTAACAATGATTGTCCACGACCTCATAAGCAAAGGTTGTGTCGACTCTGGTTACTTAAAGGGCGTTTTCCAAAGGGAGACCCAAAGCTCTACCTATCTTGGACATGGCATAGCCATACCACATGGCACTGTTGAGACTAGAAGCAAAGTAAAGAAAACAGGGCTTTCTATTTTTCACTTTGCTGATGGCATTGATTGGGGCAACGGACAAACGGTTCATCTAGTCATAGGTATTGCAGCAAAGTCAGATGAGCACTTGGATATATTAAAAAGACTAACCCATTTACTCAGCGATAAAGACACTGAAAACAACATTGCTAGCCTGGAAAACATAGAGCAGATTGTTGAGCTTTTAAGTCCCAAACCACAGTCCAAAGCGGAGTGTAATCCCTCATTAATCAAACTCAATTTTCCCGCCAGTGATATAGTGCAAATAACCGCAGTCGCTGGGGGGCTGCTCAAAAATGAAGGTCATATAGGGTCAGGGTCTTTAACCGATATGATAACTCAAGAGCCAATTCATTTGGGTAAAGGGATCTGGTTGGTAAGTAGCAGTAAACAGGTAACATACACTGCGGTATCAGTGGTGACTACCGCAAATGATTGCCAGTATAACAATCATAAAGTTAAAGGATTAATAGCCATTGCTGCATGCAATCAGGCCCACCTCCCTATTCTAGAAAATATCTCACAATGGATATTTGAGAGCCAGCACGGAGACTTATTTAACTTATCAACGAATGAGATCATTGAGAAACTTACAGGGGACAAGTTAACCACTATCCCTGAAGACATGGATCATAACGAAATATTCACGATTCATAATGCACATGGGTTGCATGCGAGACCAAGTGCTGTTCTTGTCGCTGAGGCCAAAAAGTTTGAAGCGACTATTCTAGTTTCTAACCTCAACGGTAGCGAAAAAGTCGTCAATGCAAAAAGTTTAATGAAAGTAATTACATTGGGAGTGAAATGTGGTCACCAACTTAAATTTTCAGCACAAGGCCCTGATTCAAAGCAAGCAATTCTCTCGATCGGCGCTGTGATCAAAGCCGGATTGGGCGAACATTAGGAACAAATTCATGACTCAAAAAAATCGAGTGGTAACTATCACGCTCAATCCCGCTTACGATATGACTGGGGCACTCGCTGATCTCAAATTAGGTCAGGTCAATCAAATTCAAACTGGGCAGATAAATCCTGCAGGTAAAGGCATCAATGTTGCCAGAGTGCTTTCTGATTTAGGCGCACAGGTTACGGTGACTGGCTTTTTGGGCGCTGATAATTCCGCTTCATTTGAGCAATTTTTCCAAGATATCAATGCTCAAGATCAATTTGTCCGAATTCCCGGAGTTACAAGAACTAACGTCAAGCTTGTCGAAAAAAACAAGCGTGTTAGTGACATTAACTTTCCAGGAATAAACGTAACCACTGATGATGTTGATAAGCTTGAAATAACCCTGTTTAAATTAGCTAAAACTCATGACTATTTTGTTCTTGCAGGGAGTATTCCACCTGGATTTCCGCCAGAGAGATGCGCTGCTTGGATCGAAAAACTACAGCGTCTTGGTAAAAAAGTCTTTTTCGATAGTAGTTCTGACGCATTGAAAGCTGGAATTGTATCTGAACCTTGGTTTATCAAACCCAATATCGATGAACTAAGTCAGCTCATGGGTCAACAGTTTAACTCTGTTGAAGAATGTTGCTCTGTGCTTACATCCCCTGACTTAATAAATATTGAAAATATTGTCGTTTCATTGGGAGAACAGGGCGTTATTTGGCTTAACCAGGGACAAATCCTGCGTGCTGTTCCTCCCAAAATGAATGTTATTAGTACAGTGGGGGCTGGTGACACCTTTGTTGCAGGCTTCTGCTGGGGAGTGATGCAAGATATGCCAAAACATGACTTGCTACGATTCGCCACCGCCCTCTCTGCTCTAGCCGTTACAAAGATTAACGTTGGATTGGACAATAGCAAAACCCGATCTCAAATCGAAGGCAAAACGACAGTAACCGAATACGACATTGCCTGCCACCAACTCAATCCAGACAAGCAAGGGGAAATTCGATGAATATTGCTATAGTCACTGCATGCCAAAGCGGAGTAGCCTCTGGTTTTATCGCGGCTAATTTACTCAATAAAGGGGCGACAAACTTGGGTTGGAAAGTGACCACTGAGTGTCAATCTGACATCATCGCAAATGCAGCCCTTTCTCAAAGTGACATCGCCGATGCCGATTTCATCATTGTTGCTTCTGATAATCCAATAGACCTACAACGATTTATAGGTAAACGTGTCTACCAAACTTCAATTAATAACGTAATTTCAAATTTTAACGACCTATTAAACAGTGCTTACTCTAATGCTCATGTTCTATGTGAGAATGATGTACAGATTGACGAATCAACTCACGATAACTCCATGAATATAGTGGCAATTACAGCTTGTCCTACCGGAGTAGCGCATACTTTCATGGCCGCAGAGGCATTAGAAAATGAAGCTAAAAAACGCGGTTACTCTATAAAAGTAGAAACTCGCGGCTCAGTCGGTGCTAAAAATAAACTGAGTACAGAAGAAGTTGCTGCCGCAGATTTGGTTATTGTGGCAGCTGATATTGACGTTCCTTTGGACCGATTTGAAGGAAAAAATGTATACTTAACTCAAACTGGCGCAGCTGTTAAAAGAACAAGCGAAGAATTTGACCGCGCACTCAGTGAAGCGGCACCATACCATGGTGCAAACACTACACAGTTAAAAACAACTGAAGAACCAAAAGGCATTTATCAACACCTGATGAATGGAGTTTCGCACATGTTACCCATGGTGGTGGCAGGCGGGCTTATCATCGCTTTATCTTTTGTCTTTGGCATCCAAGCGTTTGAGGAAAAGGGAACGTTAGCTGCCAGTTTGATGGATATAGGTGGCGGCGCAGCATTTAAACTCATGATCCCGGTTCTCTCAGGCTTCATAGCTTTCTCAATCGCTGATAGACCAGGGCTTGCACCTGGGTTAGTAGGAGGTATGTTAGCAAGTTCTATAGGTGCTGGATTCTTGGGCGGAATAGCTGCAGGATTTATCGCAGGTTATTGTGCAAAGCTACTCGCACAAAAATTAAGCCTCCCACAATCAATGGAAGCTCTCAAACCGATACTCATTATCCCATTTATAGCAACGCTATTAACTGGCCTTACTATGATATATATCGTTGGGGAGCCGATATCTAGTGTGATGAGTCTTCTCACCGATTTTTTGAATAATATGGGCACAGAAAGTGCTATATTCCTCGGCTTAGTCCTTGGCGGCATGATGTGTTTTGATCTTGGTGGGCCAGTAAACAAGACGGCTTACGCTTTTGGTGTAGGACTTCTAACATCACAATCTTATGCTCCTATGGCGGCGATTATGGCGGCTGGAATGGTGCCTGCACTTGGAATGGGTGCAGCAACATTTTTTGCAAAACATAAATTCGATGATAGTGAACGCGAAGCAGGCAAAGCCTCTTTTGTGCTCGGACTTTGCTTTATCTCCGAAGGAGCTATCCCCTTCGCTGCCAAAGATCCAATGCGTGTCCTTCCGTCTTGTATACTAGGTGGGGCTGTAACTGGTGCTCTATCAATGTTGTGCGGTGCTAAGTTGGTGGCACCACACGGTGGCCTCTTTGTACTACTTATTCCAAATGCAATTTCACCCATCGGTCTGTACGTCCTCTCAATAATTACTGGTACCGTTATAACTGGTATTTGCTATGCAACATTAAAAACAAAAAAAACGCTATCAAATATTTAAACAAACCTATTACAAAATCTTTACTCTAGTCATATTGGCTCGGCATTTGCCGCCTCCTCTTGCAACGGCTTGAGGAGGTCTTTTTTATTAAATTCCTTCCTTTTTAAACTTAACTAATTATAAAAAAGACAATAAAATACATATAACAACTTGATAAATATATGATTTTTAAAAATATAACTTTTTTGCAACATAAAGATAAGTTAGTATTTCAGTCTTCTTCATTTCAGACAATTAAATCTCATAACGTTTTTAATGCGTTATAAAAAAGGAATTTTTAATGATAAAAAAAATACTTATTCCAGCACTTTTTTCATCACTAGTATCATGGAATATAAATGCCGCAGAGATGGAAAAAATACACTTTCTTATTCCAGGCGGCGCTGGAGGCGGATGGGACATGACAGCAAGGGGGACAGGAGATGCTCTACTTAAGTCTGACCTCGTCGATAATGTTTCATTCCAGAACCTCTCAGGTGGTGGTGGTGGCAAAGCAATTTCCCACTTGATAGAGACGGCTCAACGTCAAACAAATACGCTGATGGTCAATTCGACTCCGATAGTTGTTCGCTCTCTGACTGGAGTTTTCCCTCAGTCTTTTCGTAATTTAACACCAGTTGCCGCGACAATTGCAGACTATGGGGCTATCGTTACCTCCGCAGATTCAGCTTACAAAAGTTGGCAAGATGTTGTTGACGCATTTAAACAAAACCCTCGTAATGTAAAGGTTGCTGGCGGATCTGCTAAGGGAAGTTTAGACCACCTTGTCGCTGCAGCGGCATTTAAAGGTCAAGGGTTTGATCCTAAAGCTGTCCGTTACATTGCCTATGGTGACAGCAGTAAAGCAACTGCTGCATTACTGTCAAATGAAACCCCTCTACTGTCAACAGGGCTTGGTGAAGTATTAGAAATGTCTAAATCAGGACAAGTTAAAATCTTAGCGGTCACTGCACCTAAAAGGCTTACTGCAGCGCCTGATGTACCAACTCTTACTGAATTCGGAAACCCAACAGTTTTCGCTAACTGGCGAGGCTTCTTCGCGGCACCCGGCACACCACAGAAGAAAATAGCGCAATACAACGAGGTGCTGGAAAAAATGTACCAGAAGCCTGAATGGGTCAAAGTTCGTGATAGAAATGGTTGGATAGACAACTATAAGCCCAATAAAGAATTTAACCTCTTTTTAGAAGATCAAGAGAAACAAATGGGTGCGTTAATGCAAGAGCTCGGGTTTCTATAATATCGCTCCAACTGTTCCAAGATGATTAATTAAAAAGCGACGCACAAAACTTTCATTTTAAAAAAAGAGAGTAGCCCCTTGACGTTGGGCACTCTCTACACATTGGAAACAGAAATGTCCTCTCTAGTTTTAAATACTGACCGAATTGCCGGACTCATTTTACTCGCCTTCTGTTTGGCATATGGGTATGAGGCTACACTGATTACCAGTCTACCAAGTGATGAATATGAATCCTTCACCTCTAAGACTATGCCCTATTTGCTTTCTTTTTTTGGGACAGTCCTATCACTTGTATTGATCGTTACTTCCAAACCGCATTTCGATAACAAGCAAAAGCAGAATAAACATTGGCTGTTGCTGCTTTCATTTTTGCTCTTAATAGCTTCGTACGCTTTAGGGCTAAAATATCTTGGCTTTGTCATTGCTACAGGGCTCTTTTTGTTTTTCGGTATCTATCTGCTGGGCGAACGAAGGAAACGTCTTCTCTTTGGTGTCCCCCTACCTTTCACGCTCATATTTTATTTTGTTCTCACGAAGGGGCTAGATATTTATCTCGAACCGGGTTACTTACAATCGATATTTGGAGGTAACTAGTGTGTTAGAAGGAATAATAACTGGCCTTGCAACAGCTGTAATGCCAATAAATCTGATAATGGTTATCGTCGGCTGTTTTGTCGGAACTCTAATTGGGATGCTTCCTGGTTTGGGACCAATTTCGGCTATTGCATTAATGATACCTATCACCTATGGGATAGAACCCTCATCGGGTTTAATATTAATGGCTGGCGTCTATTA
>CAJWMT010000063.1:0-14017 GCA_913044275.1 uncultured Cellvibrionales bacterium | reverse complement strand
ATGATACATATGAAGTCCGAAAACGGTCATGATGCGTCCTCCCGAAGCACCACAATTGCTGCATTTACAAAACATTGTTTTTTTAAATTTTCGGCAGTCTCGCGATGCCCATCAATAAGCTAAAGATTTTAATGAAGCACCGTTACCAAATCGCTATTGGATTGATCATCATCTGTGCTGCACCTCTGATTTTAGCTTGCCCGAGGATAAACATAAACTCATGAACGTCTTCCTCCGCCGAAGTGACAGTGTTCATGGTTTCGAGAATGTAAATCCCACTTTCCTTGAGTAAAATAACATGATCGTAGAAAACTCGGTCAACCTCAATCGGTGGAACGGCTCCCAAGCCCCATGTATTGGCTCTAGCTGCCATAGGATTTATAGAAGCTATAAAAGCCGCAGCTTGATTTGTTATCCCAGGCTCCGAGGAAACCCATGCTTCAGGTTCGCTTCTTAGCATTGCATCAGTCCAACCTGCATGGAACAGGATGACATCGCCATCTTGAAAAGTAACACCTTAGATCTTGGCCGCTGACCTGATGTCTTTGGATTTTGCGGGCTGACCTGATGTCATGTTCTCGGAGTCGAAATCTTTCGTCATATCCAGCAAACTTCCCCTGCCGGTCAGGATGGTATTTTTTCTATGCCCAATTTAGCCAGCCCATTGGTCAATCTGAAGTCTTATTCTTTATAGAAGTTGTAAAAATTTCCCGACTCTCCCGCATGACCTAAACCGTCGATTTGCAGCCCAAGACCGAGCCAAGTCTTAAGAAGATCGTCATGAATGGTAACTGGCCATCTATACAGTTTTTCTGGCTCACCCAAATGATTTTCAATAGCCTGAAGCTGGAAATATCGGGGCGGAAATGCAGGCATGCAAGTTTCAATGACAATTCCAAGCCCATGGCTCTTCCCCTTGTTCACCAATTTTGTTGCCATTATGATCTGTAACGGAGTAACGTAGCTCGCAGCGCCAATGTCATCGCCCTCACCTCATTTAGAATGCGCACATTCTTCCGCTCCGACCATCTCAAAAACAACAAGTCCTGTAATGAGGGCGCCAAAGACATTTTTTTTAGTTCGATCATTTTTTTTAAAATCCTCATCAACATTTCGTCAACAACTTTGATTCTATAGTCAAGCTCCTTTATATAGAAACTCTCTTGATTAATTGCGCAATCTCTGCCGTTAACTCAAGACTCCGTTTTATTGACTCCCGAGCCCGCCAATAAAGGCTGGATCACTGCAGTTCACTCTGGTAGGAAAAAACCACCAAGCATCTCAGTATAGATAACAATTCCTTGCACGATAATATTATCCGCTTTCACTATTTAAGTACGTTACCAGATCCCGTATCCATGATCTTGTCGGTGATTCCAATTTCTTTTGCATCACGCGCGGCCCAAGCACTTAAGAGATCCTGACGTGATTTGAGTCCTTTACAAGGAATTGCATGCCCAACCACATAGTTTGTGCCTTCATGCCTGTTTTCCCACATGAGTTGGTGTGCCTCAGGAGCATCTTCCATGCTAATTGTTTTCGGGGGAAGAATTTGAATTTGCCCTGTTGCAACCTTCTTTTGCATTTCTACAAATTCCTGCGCAGTATTTAAGTGTGTTCCGCGAATTTCAGCGGTTGGCATTAAAATGCATCGTTGCCTCGTCCAAACCTGCGGCGCGTAAAAGCTAAAACGCTTATGAGCAAGATCTTCTGAGTAAACCACCTTTCCGATATTTGGTTTCACGAGGGCGCAGGATAAGGCAAGGGTGTCCCGGTGACTCCGCTCGAACACAACATCTGGCTGCCCAACGCTGTCATGCGCACTACTCAAGATTGCACGAATGGCGGAGCCTATCGGTTTTACCGTTCGGTCAGAGAATCTTCGGATTTCTGCTTTAAAAGATGGCTGATCTTTGAATGGATCAGGCAAAATAGCAAGAGGTCTTGGCGGATCAAAGTCATCGCCCAACCGACGCTCAAGTTCTTCGATACATACCACGCCCTGCATACGAACACCAAAGCCCATCGATACTACAAAATCCCTCTGAGAACTTGTGTCACACAAAACTGCAACTATACATCCGAGCTTGCATCCGATTTCTATCGCTTCAATAGCTAGAGCATCTATAACTCCATCGTCAGCACCTGGACCATAAACTACAAGTAAGTTTTCACTCCCTCTCAGTCCAGCTTTGTCGAACATATGTTTAGGCGTGCACGATCCGCCTTTTCCCAAAAAGCTAAAATGGTAGCCTGAAGTCGCACCAAAGAAGGTTAAGATACCGTGTTGACCTAAAAGCTGGAATGACCTTGAAAAAACGCTTTCGCCAGCATGCGAAAGCACATAATTTATCTGGCCATCAGACAGCCTATGGATCTCGTTAACAAATTCAACACCAGCCTCTTCCCATTCGCTCCATAGATTGGGGTCAATGGGAACAGGTGTAAAGATGTGCGACCATCTGGGGTCTTTTCTGTTGATTGAACGCCCACCTTCGGAATCCACGCGAACCGAACGTGCATGGCTTGACACCATTCCAACAACGGAAAGGCCGCTGGCAATTGCTGTCCTCATGCAGTCCAGTCCAGTCCCCGTTGCCGCGCCCTCGACAAAAAGGCATTTTCCTGCCCTGATGTCGAGGGTGGTATATAACGCTCTATGCACCGTACCTAATTTCAGTCCGTAACAACCGGCTTGTTCTATTGTCAGTCCTGACAGTTTTTTGTGAAGTTGTGGACCTTGCACTGTTAAGAATTGGGCATGACTCCCATCGTTGCGCTCATAACCTTGAATGCGAAAATCTGCTGCCATTGGATCCGCTCCATAAATTGGCGATAGGATGTCGCTTTGTCCAGAATAAATAGTGACCAAATCTCCGATACTGATGCGCCCCTCCTCGACAAGCTCTGATCCCAATTGAATTACCAATGCAACACCACCAGAACCCGTAACTTGGATATCAGTATCTCTCGAGTCAAACGGCGATACTGGGATTCCGGTTATTGCCCAGATGTCGTTGAAATTCATTTCAGAGGCTAAAACGTAAACTAGAGCTTCATTGGGACCCGGTCGAGGAGTTTCCATAATTAAAAGTTTTTCCACATCAGCTGGGTCTCCATGAATCGGTTTGCCATCAAGTTCTGATCGGGTAATGCCTAAACCGAACTGATACTCAGGGATTGTTGTCACGCCGGGATAAAAGCTGGAGCCGAGAGGCAATAAGCGCCCAGTTTTTTCAAGTTCTCGGCGCATGGCTTCGTCAGCGAAGGGCGAAATTGCTCGAGGTTTAAGTGGCAGGGGGGCGCTGCGCTTCTCGAGAAAACTTTCAATACCCGCAACACCTAGTTCTTCTGAAATCATTGCTTTGGCAAAAAGATCGGCCTCTCTGACCAAACCTAGCGTTATGCCATGCTCGGACCCATATGCCACGGATTCAAGAATCAAATCGACAGTCTCTGAACGACCGCTCGCTCTTGCCTGAGCAATTATGGATGCAAGCCTTTCATCTGCAAGCAAAGACTGGTCGTAAGGTATGCTTCGCTCCAAAGTCGAAACATATTCTGAATGCCTGAGTAACTGCGGTTCCAATATCGAACTCCCACCAAAGTGGGCCCTCAGAACCCGAATAGCAGCCTCTATTATCCCTTCCTTTGTCAAATCGACAATCTCCTGCACAAGACCAACTGCCATAGCTTCGTCTGCTGTAATGGAACGACCACCAATAATCATTCGTAGCGCATAAGTTATTCCTTCTGATCCTTGTCTCTCGAATAATTTTCTGGTAAGTCGCTGGGTCCCGCCATAGCCCGGCAATAAATTAAGACTGATTTCAGGCTGTCCGAATTTTGAACTTTTAAGAGCTATAACATAATTACAGGCCAAGACTAATTCGCTCCCTCCCCCCAAAGCGTGACCATTAACTGCGGCAATAACAGGCATACCTAGGTTTTCAAGAGCAGTAAAGGCGGCATGCGCGGAATTAGGCAGGGCTCGGGCAGAATCAATATTTCCGCTCTTGCCTATTTCGAGAAGTTCTTTTATGTCAGCACCTCCCGCAAAAAATTTACCTGTCCCTGTCACAACTAAAGCTTTTAGATCATCTCGAAGGGCTATTTGCTGCAACGCACTATTTAATTCGTCTAAAGTGCGCTCAGAGAGAGCATTTACCGGTGCGTTCTCAATATTAATAAGCCCGACAACAAAATCAGGAGGGATTAAATGAGTTTCAAAGCGAATGTATCGCCAAGACTTAGCGATAGGCGCCGACTCGGTCACATCTCTTAGTGCCTTCCAGATATTAATTGTCTCCTGAATTTCACGGATAACATGAGGATTTCGAAGGGTTGAGAGGTCACCTAAATCCTCATCGATTAAAATACTTCTCAATGCCCGACGCATATATTTTCCTGATCGAGTTTCCGGAAAAGCTGAGACAGTTAAGAAGTCGGATGGAACAGCAGTTACACCTTTTTCACTGCGCACCAAACTTTTCAAACGACCAATATCATCATCGTTTAGTATCCTCCCATTAACGCCCAAAACAAAAGCAACCGGGATTTCTCCTTTCTCTTGATGAGGGGCTCCCACTACCACCACATTGCCCACAGGGGAATCCCTATGTATGGTTTTATCTTTTAGTATTGCCCCCTCGATCTCCTCGGTGCCAATCCGGTGACCTGAGACATTGATAACATCATCGGATCGTCCATGCAGCGTGAAACCACCATCCACTCCTTTCCTCGCATAATCGCCCTGCGTATAGCTATACCCCCCTAACCATCGCGTAAAATAGGCTTCTGTAAAGCGACCTCGATCACCACACCAATTGACCTCAAACAACTGATCAGTATTTCCCCAGATCGTTCGAGCCAGATACGGATATGGATTGGTAATCACTAGTTCTCCTTTTTCACCTTGCTCTGCTACGCGCCATTCTATGGCCTGTCCTGACTCATCAGATGCTGTTGCTACACGAACCTCGGCCTGAATCCAAGGCAAAGGCCATGTCTTCGCATCAGCCATTAAGGTTTTATACCCGCCCCAAGGACACGAAAAAACCATACCTCCGTGCTCGGTCGCCCAATACGAGTTTATGTAATTTTGACAGATGCTTTCCATTCCATACTTGTGGACAGCTGGAGAAACTGGCTCGGCACAGAAAGTACTGACCCTGAGGGTTGATGTGTCATACATTTCGACATCACCTTGACTTGCTGGATCGGTCATTACAGCCTTTAGGAAAGTTGCCCCTGCTTTAAAGATCGTTACCTTGTGACGCTCGATTATAGAAGCAAAGCGACCCGCATGAGGATAGAGCGGGGAACCTTCGGCAATAATGCTGGTGAGCCCAAAAGAGAGAGGAGCAGCAATGAGATAACTCTGACCAGTTATCCAACCAGGATCAGCGATGACATAGCAGCGATCGCTTTTTGTTGCATTAAATATCACCCGCATTGTATGAGTTATTCCTGCTAACCATCCGCCGTGAGAGTGAACCAATCCTTTCGGCTTTCCTGTTGATCCGGATGTGTAAATAAAAAATAAAGGCCAATTTGCCTCGACTGGCTTAGCGCGACAAAAACTATTCATTGCAACCCAAAAATCCTTTTCATTCAGGGAATTCAAGGCATCAATTGTCTTGATATCAAGAAACATACGCATTCTTTTGCGCGATTCATCTACCAACTGATGGGAAGAAACATCTCTGGCATAATCTGCAGTCTTTTGACCTGTATGCCTAACTACGATTACTTTTTTTATTGAATGCGAAATTTTTGCTAGTCGCTTTGCCACATTCGTGCGAAGGCGGGCCGTCACCTCTGCATCTAGGAGGCTTTCCTCAGAAAGCGCTGCCCCCAAAGCCATTGTCAAGTCTGAGCGCTCAATGGTTATTTCACCTTCTAAACTGGTGGAAACTTTCAAAAAAAGACGCTCTCCAGCGTCAGATATATCAAATTCGGAAATTATCTCTCTAAGAGCAGACAACGCTGCTTGCAAAGGAATATAGTCATCTAGTGCCGGATCTGTGTAAGCATTTTTAAATGGAATGATCTCGGCATTTCTATAGCCGCTGTCCGTCGTAATAATAACTTTGGCTCCAGCATCATGAATTCTATCGGACAATGTTTTCGCGGAAAACCCACCAAATACTGGTGTATAAATTATTCCCAGTCTTTTGGCAGCTAGCGTATAGTAGATATTTTCAAGAATATTAGGCATATTGAAAACAACCCGATCTCCCATTTTTAAGCCCAAAGATCGCAGAGTATCTGCTCGCAATACTGTTTCAAAAAGCAATTTTCGATACGTTATTTTGTGCTCGACAACAGGTCCTCCGCGGCCACCATTCTTTGATGGATCCCACCGGTCACCTTCAAAGATGAAGGCAGTATTCTGCCCTCGACCTGCCAGCAAATGACGATCGATTTCATTGAAACAAGCATTGGTCATTCCACCGACATACCACCGGAAACAGGGAGATTGGGAATCATCTAGCGTTTTTGTCCAAGGAACATAAGATTCGGTCACTACAGTTGTATAGTCGCCGGTAGAGTCATTAAAACCCGACCACTCGCCATTATCTCTCTGGTTCAACCACATAGACCTGTTTTCATCAAACCAATGCAACTCTCTCGCGGCCATAGTTGCGAAAAAAGAGCTTGGATCGTCCGCCAATTGATCTCTCAAATAATCCTCTCGACTTTGAGAATGCAAGAGGGCCCATGTGTTTTCAGAGGTTTTCATGGCTTATGCATCTTCCCGTTTTTCATCTCCAACTTACTATCACTACGGACTCTTTCTGATATTAACTGTCCATAAACTTCATGATGTCAAACAACCAATTATACTTTCGATCAGATTAGGGCGGTATACCAACGATATTACAAAAAATAGATGCTATCTGCACAGCCATCAGATCCATTCTATGGTTGTGTTTCAAGATGATTGTCGGAAAAATTCAAACTTATCTTTGATCAAGGCGGTTATAATGCCTAGTTCAAAGCCTCAAGTGGATTGGCACCAGCTAGAAAGGAGCGGCCCAATGTCTGATGAAAAATACTATGAAAACGATCACATTTGGTCATCTGGGTTTGAGCATTCATCAGACGAAATTGAGCGATTGACCGCAATAAAAAACTTGATAGCAAAAGAGGCAACTTCTGTTTTAGATGTAGGGTGCGGGAACGGTCATTTCGTGAATAGCTTGCTTGAGGCAGATGCGATTGATCGGATATGCGGCGTAGACCGAAGCAGATCAGCTTTGAGCTTTGTAAAATCAGAAAAATATGAAGCTTCGGCAGATAATCTTCCGTTTGAGGACGATGAGTTTGATCTGGTATGCGCTTTTGAAGTGCTGGAGCATCTGCCAATTTCTATTTATGAAAGCGCCATTCGCGAGATTACAAGAGTTGCCAAAAAGCAAGTATTGATAAGCGTGCCTTTTATGGAAAATCAGCGCTCGGAACTCATATCTTGTCCCAAATGCTTTTGTGCCTTTAATAGAAGTTATCACCTTCGGCGTTTTGACCATGAAACGATGCGAAGCCTGTTTGATGATTTAAACCATAAGCCCCTGCTTCAAGACATAAGAGTTTGCGGGAAAGTGCGAATCTATTGGGGACTTTCCATGTTAAAACGAGTTGTTTTCGGTTTCAGGAGCCCATCCCTCCCACCTAATGCCGTATGCCCTCATTGCGGCTTCACATCAATACAAGTTAGCCATGGTAACGAAAGTATAGATGGACCGCCGCTCAACTCCCCTAGTTCATTTCAACAAGTGGGGCAGTTTCTACGTAAGATGCTTCCTTCGTCAATTCAAGCCAGATGGGTAATCGCGTCTTACGCCTTTAACGCAGTCGATCCAGACGTAAGGTAGTTATCGATCAGAGTGAGGGTCATGGTTTCTGCATACCATGACTACTCGTTAACGAAAAATTTACAACCGTGAATACCTGCTGCTATTAGGGTAAGATCATGGGTGAACCACGTCAAAAGGATCTGATGCACATGTCGCCGGTCAAAAAAGTTGTTTTAGCTTACTCAGGAGGCTTGGATACATCTGTTATTGTTAGGTGGCTTCAAGAAAATTATGATTGCGAAGTGGTAACCTTCACTGCCGATATTGGTCAAGGCGAGGAAGTCGAGCCTGCCCGCGCAAAGGCTGAAGCTTTAGGAGTCCGAGAAATTTTTATCGAAGATCTCCGAGAGGACTATGCGCAAGATTTTGTCTTCCCAATGTTTCGAGCAAATGCGATCTATGAAGGTGAATATCTGTTAGGGACTTCTATCGCTCGACCATTAATCACAAAGCGATTGATCGAGATTGCTGAAGAAACTGATGCGGACGCTATCTCGCATGGAGCTACAGGCAAAGGTAATGATCAAGTGCGCTTCGAACTCGGGGCATATGCTCTAAAACCTGACATCAAGATCATTGCTCCGTGGCGCGAGTGGGACCTCAATTCGCGCGTTAAGCTGATGGACTACTGTAAGTCAAATAACATTCCAGTGGAAATGCAGAGAGGCAATAAGTCTCCATACTCGATGGATGCAAACTTGTTGCATATATCTTACGAGGGAGGAAACCTCGAAGACCCATGGGAAGAACCAGAGGAAGCAATGTGGCGCTGGACAGTATCACCCGAAACCGCACCAGATAAGCCTACTTACATCACATTAACTTATACATCAGGCGACATAACGGCAGTGGATGCAATGCCCTTGTCACCGGCAAACGTAATCGAGAAACTAAATGTCGTTGCCGGTCAAAATGGTATCGGTCGCACAGATATCGTCGAGAACAGGTATGTCGGAATGAAATCGAGAGGTTGCTATGAAACACCCGCTGGCACTCTTATGATAAAGGCTCACAGAGCAATTGAATCACTTACCCTTGATAGAGAAGTAGCACATTTAAAAGATGAACTGATGCCGCGTTATGCAGAGCTTATATACAATGGCTACTGGTGGGCGCCGGAGCGACAAATCTTGCAAACGGCGATAGATGAAACTCAAAAAGTAGTTAATGGTGAAGTCAGACTAAAGTTATACAAAGGTTGTGTTAGCGTGGTTGGAAGAAAGTCCGACAGTGATAGCCTGTTCGACGAAAACATTGCTACCTTTGAGGAAGATGAAGGCGCATACAATCAATCTGATGCTGAAGGATTCATCAAACTTAACGCATTGCGCTTAAGAACTGCGTCATCCAGAGGACGAAAATTCTAAGAGTCAATTCGTTAGATTTTAAAAAGTCATTAATGACATCAGGAGAAAGAAAACATGACTGATTTTGAACAGTTGACCCAACAAGAACTAGCTGAAGTCAGAAACCTATTGGAGATAGAGAAAATTAAGACTTTGCGGATGCAATATTCCTACCTAATGGATAGTCGTCAGCTCCCCGCTTTCTATGACCTATTTGATGAAGAAGCATTATGCGAATTTGGGCCTTATGGCGTTTGGAAAGGAAGAGATCAAATTGTAGAAAATTTTAATACCGTATTTGAAGACACTTTGGACGACGCTTTCTGGTCAATGCATGCGAATACTGGCCATCAGGTTAATATTACCGGGCCGAGCAGCGCCCAAGGTCAAATTTATCTTCTAGACATCGTCACTGACAAGAAGCCTGATGAGAATCCCTTCTTGTGGTTCGCCGTGTATGATGAAGATTATGTTAAAAGAGGCGACGAATGGAAAATCAAACGCTCAAGCATTCACTTCCTCTGGCCAGAAAAACACCTCGATCCGAAATTTATAGGGCGTTGACAGAGAATGACCAGAGTGATTTACTCAAACGCACTTACTCAAAAATAAAGCAAAGGAACTTTAATCATAATGATTAGCCAAAACGTTCCAAGAGCCCGTTCAAAGGCAATCGTTATAATTTTATTTTGGGCATTTTCACCTTTGTTAAAAGCTCTGCCGATTATCACTGATAAAGAGATTTCGGATAATACCAATACATCCGATTGGCTCGCCTATGGCCGAACTCATAACGAGCAACGTTTCAGCCCGCTGGATCAGATCAATCTTAAAAACGTGTCTCAACTTGGGGTCGAATGGTATTTAAATCTCCCAAACGATGTCGGTCTGGTGGCAACGCCCCTTGTTTCAGAGGGTATACTATATTTCGTTGGAACAATGAATATCATTCGAGCAGTTGATGCTAGAAGCGGAAAAATATTATGGATATATGATCCAAAGGTCGGCCAAGCGATCGCCGGGAGAAAGCAAGTCGGCTACGTACATAACCGCGGACTATCGATTTATGGCGACAAATTATTTTTATCTACATGGGATGGACGTCTAATAGCGCTCAACATTAAAACAGGCAAACGGGTATGGACCACCCGAACTTTCGATCAAAACGAACCACGCTGGATTACGGGACACCCCAAAGCTTTCAAGGGGAAGGTGTTGTTGGGTAATGGAGGAACTGAAACTGGACCTACACGTGGCTATGTTTCCGCTTATGACTCGGAGACTGGAGACCTAGCATGGAGGTTTTATATAGTACCGGGCAACCCCGAGGATGGTTTTGAAAATCCTGCTATGGAGATGGCTGCTAAGACATGGAAAGGAGAATGGTGGAAACACGGGGGCGGTGGTCATGCCTGGCATGGATATACCTACGATGACGAGCTAGACATTCTCTTAATAGGAACGGGGAATGGGTCGCCCTGGAACCAGAGAATAAGAAGCCCCGGCGGCGGCGACAACCTGTTTCTCTGCTCAATTGTTGCGCTTGACCCTGATACAGGAGAATACTTATGGCATTACCAAACAACGCCAGGGGAAGAATGGGACTATAACTCAACAATGGACATTGTTCTCGCTGACCTTGAGATTGAAGGCGAAACAGTCAAAGCGCTAATGCATGCGCCTAAGAATGGGTTTTTCTATGTCATAAATCGAGAAACCGGTCAGCTAATATCAGCCGAAAAATATGCAGACGTCAATTGGGCCAGTCATGTCGACCTTGAAACCGGTCGTCCCGTCGAAGTTGAGGGCGCGCGTTATCATAAAAGTAGTTCCTATATTTTGCCGGGCCCGAGCGGGGCGCATACATGGCATGCCATGTCCTACAGTCCCATTACCAAACTAGTGTATCTTCCTACTTTGCATGCTGGTATCGGCATGGATGACAGCGAGATACCCGACGACTGGGCGTTAAAACCATTTGACTGGGGCTTTGGCGTAAACTTCGCTTTTACACCGCCAGTGCGAGACTATGATGGCTCGCTTCAAGCGTGGGATCCAGTTACGCAAAAAGCGGTTTGGGAAGTCCCACAGAAGCTTGCTTACGCTGCAGGAACAATGGTCACAGCGGGAGGCATTGTATTTCAGGGTGCCCCTGATGGTTTCTTTTATGGCTATGATGCTTCGAATGGACAGATTGTTTGGAAGTATGACGCTGGGCTTGGTATCTCTGCTCCCCCAATAACTTACAGTATTGACGGCAATCAGTATATTTCACTTTTAGTCGGCTTTGGTGGTGGATGGGCTAATGGGGCCAGCACCAATTCTTCTCTTGGTTGGTCCTATGGAGTTCATACTCGGAGACTGATCACTTTTTCTTTATCGGGAAGAGAGTCTGTTCCAAAACAACCGCTCCCATATTTTCCCAAACCTCTTGTAGAACAGGATTTTGTGGTTAAGAAAGATCTTGCGGACGCAGGCGCGGAAATATACCAACAAAAAGGCTGTTGGCAATGTCATGGTTTTGACGCGCCTGGCGGGGTTGCGCCCTATCTGCCGGCATCGCCGCTCACCCTATCGACTATGAATCCCGCCCTTACCGCTGTCGTGAGGGACGGTGGTCGAACCGACAGAGGAATGCCAGCTTTCCCAGATATTTCGGGCGATCAATTGTACGCGCTAATGCACTATTTTAGGGGCGTTGCTAATTCAGTTGCAGCCAGAACGGTTGATAAAAAAGATTAGCTAGCCGAGCTCAGGTCAGCTGTTTTTCAGCAACCGCAATTCAAAGCAGCGGCCACACAAATGTATGGTTTAGAACTCACGTGTCTACAATAGCTAGTTTTCGTTTCGCATCCGTCTTTTTATCCGTCATACCCTCCGATTGCTTTGACTTCTAAGTATTCCTCAAAACCATGGCCGCCCCACTCTCTGCCGTTTCCAGACTGTTTGTATCCGCCAAATGGGGCACTAAACCCGCAGAATGCTCCATTAATATCGACATTGCCGGCACGAATCTTCGAAGCAACCTTACGAGCGTGGCTCATATCTCCACTTTGCACATAGCCCGCTAGACCATAGGCAGTATCATTTGCGATATCTATTGCCTCGTCTTCAGTTTCATATGGAATCATGGTTAGCACTGGGCCGAATATTTCTTCGCGAGCTATAGTCATCTCGTTATTGGCTTCAGAGAAGACAGTTGGACGAACAAAGTAGCCGGTATTGAGCCCTTCTGGACGGCCGGTTCCACCGACAACCAATTTAGCTCCTTCCTGTATGCCTTTTGCAATAAGTCCTTGAATTTTTTTGAACTGGACTTCAGATACTGCAGGTCCCATTGTCGTACTTTCATCCTGAGGGTCACCGACTTTCACTGTCTGAGTTACCTTTTTTGCTATTTCCTCTGCTTCAGACAATTTATTCACAGGCACCAGCATCCTCGAAGGCGCATTGCATGACTGACCAGTGTTAAGATACATTTGACTAATGCCGCGGGTTACTGCGTCTTCAAGATTTGCATCATCTAAAATGATGTTTGGCGACTTTCCTCCGAGCTCTAACGTGACTCGCTTTACCGTGGGGGCAGCATTCTGAGAGACAAGCGATCCTGCTCGCGTCGACCCAGTAAATGATATAAGTTCTACGTCTGGGTGTCTCGATAGCGCAGTACCGACACCTTCTCCATCTCCATTAACCAAGTTGAATACCCCGGCTGGAACGCCCGCCTCATGCATTATCTCAGCAAATATATACCCGGAAAGAGGCGCCACTTCACTGGGCTTTAAAATCATAGTGCAACCAACCGCCAACGCTGGAGCCACCTTACAGGCAATCTGATTTGCTGGCCAATTCCAGGGGGTAATCATCCCACAGACGCCAATCGGCTCTTTGAAGATTCTTGTTGTACCGCACTCCTCTTCGAAACTGAATTCCTTCAGAATCTTAATTGCCTCTTCCAGATGAACTTGACCCAGATAAGCTTGCGTTCCGCTAGCAAGAGACTGTGGCGCTCCCATCTCTTCGCGAATGCATTCAGCCATGGTTGTATAATTTTTCTTATATGCCGCCACGCATGATTCAAGCAGTTCAATTCGTTCGCTCCTATCCGTTCGACTAAAACGACGAAAAGCACTTTTTGCCGCCGAAACCGCAATATCCACATCATTCGATGATCCAAGAGATATCGTGGCGCACACATCCTCTGTAGCCGGGTTGTAGACGTTAAAATCATTTCTAGCAACAGGGTCTACCCATTTGCCATCAATGTAAAACTTATCAAATTTTCGCATATCTTGCTCCGATAGTTGCTTCAGTTGAGTATAAATCTCTAGTCAGTTGGCCCTCTAATTTTTTAACGGTGTCTATCGCCTGATACATTACGATACAAAACATTTGCTCCAATTCGTGGAGCTATATAATGAGTTAGGCATCCCCTAGGCTTGCGATAAGGCGCTTTCGAAATGGGTTTACACTGAATCAATGTAATTCTCAAAATGGCGCAGTTTGCCACATATATTTTCGCAACTCTCTAGCTACCGCGAAAAATCCTACTGAGACAATTTTTGCAATCTTTTTGATTCAGCTTTTATCATGCTTCCGAGTTCGTCTAAATTGTTCTTAACTTTTGCAGCCGCAATTTGTTCACCTCGAGCAACCAATCTCGACTGTAAATCGAGAGTTTTCTTCCCAACTTTTGATGAGTAGAAAGCATTTAATTCTTTTAATTCCGTCAGAGTATATGCCTCTGCATACATCCGAGCCATTTCCGGTTTCAAGCTTTCATAGCTTATATGTCTTTCCAAAACTTTGTCA
>CAJWMT010000062.1:0-14321 GCA_913044275.1 uncultured Cellvibrionales bacterium | reverse complement strand
CCAGCCAATTAAATTTCTGTTCTCGGATCTGGCGGAATTGAGCACCTTGCTCTGTTCAGATTTGTCACAAGCCATGAATTCAATTCGTGATGTTCTTTTAAATGATGATGAAGGTGCAACGCGATTGTCTAGGGTTCTTTCCCGCGGACCTTTCTGCTCTTTCTTCGAAGATTTTGAAAAAAAGTTAATCATCGAAAAGCCACACTCTATGTATCCTACATCAGCTTTTCGAGAGAGTAGAGGCGCGATTGTAGCAACTGCTGACGACCATGCGGTTGAAGCAATGATGTCATGCCATACTTACACATCAATACGTATTGAGGAGCACATTCTTAGCATAGACAACCAAACCTTAAAAAATATATATCAGCCACACGGAAGATGCGTCTGTCTTGTTGACCAAAACGTTGATGATAGTTATGGCGGAAAGATAGAGACATATTTTGCGCATCATTCGGTGACTTTAGAAAAGTTAGTCTATCGAGCTATGGAAATCGATAAGGCTCTGAATACCGTTGAAAAAATTTTAGGTGATTTTAAATCTCTCGGCATTTCGAGGAACGAACCTATATTGATAATTGGAGGCGGCGTTTTAGCTGACATAGGCGGTTTAGCATGTGCTCTTTATCATCGAAATACACCTTACATTATGGTCGGTTCGTCAATTGTGTCGGCAATAGATGCTGGGCCTTCACCACGCACTTGCTGCGATGGGTATGGTTATAAAAACCTGTTAGGCGCGTATCACTCACCAATCCTAACCATCACTGACCGGTCTTTTTTCAAGACACTCAAAATAGGTTGGCTCAGGCATGGCGTAGCAGAAATTATTAAGATGGCGGTTGTGAAAGACGAAACACTTTTTTGCGATCTTGAGGCAGCCGGGAGTGATTTGTTCAAGTCTAAATTTGGAATTGAAGAAGATAATGTTGAAACACAGGGAATAAAAAAACTTTCTGACAAGATACTTGCTGGAGCTATGCGCAGCTACGTGTCTGCCGAGTATGAAAATCTGTTCGAAACACACCAGTGCCGACCCCATGCATATGGCCATACGTGGTCACCAGGGTTCGAAATAAAAGCCGGTCTTTTGCACGGACATGCGGTTTCCATCGGAATGGGCTTCGGAGCTTTTCTAAGTAAGAGGAAGAATTGGATAGATGATCAGAGCTTTCTGCGGATTATTCGATTAATAGAAAACTTTGAGCTGAGTCTTTGGCATGATGTGTTGTTAGACGAACCTCTCATCTGGCAGGCACAGCAGCGAATAATAGAAAAGCGAGGGGGTAACCTAGCCGCACCCGTGCCGAAACAAAAAATAGGCGAGTGTGGTTATATTAACGAACTAGACCGGTGTGAGCTGCGGAAAACAATATCCGAATATCAATCATTTTGCAGTGCCCGTGACCGCCATGGCATTGGCATTGAACCACTTTGCAGTGACGTTGGCTTGGAGGACCCCTCGACGGTACATAAACCCCATGAACCTGTGCTTGCGGCCCAATAAAGGAGGTCTAATAATTGAAAAAACTTCGGCCGATAACGCCACACTCGATTTTAACGGAAAAACTAGAACAGATTGTTAAAGATCCTTCACTTGAACTCACTTCTGCGTCTGTCCAAGAGAAGATCAGCTATTGTTTTCTATTAGCATCCGGTCTAGATAGGTACCTAGAAGAAAATACTACAGAAGAATCAGATCAGTTAGCATCAATTTCTCGTTTGACGCGAGAGAACGATTGGGGCAGTAATCGCAATGAAACTGATGTTTTGCTGGAGCCCGAAATGCTATCTGGCAAGGTCGAAGGACAGTTTTTGAACTTCCTCGTTTCATCAACAAAATCAAGAAACATTCTTGAGATTGGTCTATTCACGGGATACTCGGCGATTTCAATGGCAAGGGGATTGTCCCCTGGTGGCAAGATCATAGCATGCGAAATAGATTACGAAGTTGCAAGAATCGCTGCGGAAAATATAAAAGCGTCCGGACTCGAGAATATAATCGACGTCAGGATTGGTCCTGCTTTGGATACTCTGAGAGACCTTTCTGAACAGGGCTTTGTCTTTGATCTAGTTTTTGTTGATGCCGATAAGCCAAACTACAAAAACTACGTAGAATATATCCTAGATCACAACATTATTGAGATCGGTGGATTAATTGTTGCTGACAATACCCTTTTACAAGGAGAAGTCTATTTAGGAAGAAACCATCAAAGTGAAGCAGGGCGCGCCATGTGTGACTTCAATAAATATCTAAGAGCAGAGAATCGCGTAGAACAGGTCCTTATACCCTTGCGCGATGGTGTAACTTTAGCTGAGCGTAAAAGATAAAAGCCGTCTCATGAAAGCCAAAAACCGGGGGAGACACCATAGTCTTTTCTACATTGCTCTACTTACGATCCTCCTGCCAGTTAGTGTATTAATATTTTCGCTGGCTCTTATTTTTCGCGGCACTAACACTCTTTCAAAATCGAGTGTCGGAAAGAATAATATTCTTTTAACAGGAGGAAAAATGACAAAGTCCTTGCAGTTAGCAAGGCTTTTAAGTCGAGCGGGCTACAACGTTTTTCTATCGGAAACCAAGAAGTTCCGCTATTCAGGTCATAAATTTTCGAACAGCATAGAAAAGTTTTTTACTTTACCCGATTTGGTCGATGGGTATGAAGTTTATAAAAACTCCCTTGAAAACATTGTGAACAGTCATCGGATAAATCTGATCATACCTGTCGCCAGTCCAAAAGCAGTCTACTTCGATTCCCATGTAAAAGAAGATTTGCAGGATGAATGCGAATTTTTCCATTTCGATAAAGAAACTCTCCAAGTCTTAGATAACAAATATCTCCTTTGTAGGGCGGCGAGTGACTTAAATCTTACAGCGCCTGAGGTACACTACATTACTGCTAAAGAACAACTTCTCTCATTTGATTTCAAGATAAAAAGCAAGAAATATATTCTTAAAAGTCTTTCGTATAATCCGTTACAGAGGCTAGAGAGACCCCAGCTTCCTTTCCCTGGTCAAGTTAACTACTTCGAAACACTCCCTATATCGACAGAAGCTCCTTGGGTGCTGCAGGAATTCGTTGAAGGCATTGAGTACTGCACCCATTCAACGGTACGCGACGGTGAGATACTTCTGCACTGTTGCTGCCTCTCATCGGATTTTCAACTGAGATATAAAAATGTGGTACATGAAAAGATATTCACATGGGTAAAAAAGTTTGTGGCCAAATTACGTTTGACGGGGCAAATTTCCTTCGATTTTATTGAAAATTCTGACGGAGACATATTGCCAATTGAATGCAATCCAAGAACCCACTCAGCTATAACATCATTTTACAATTCTGAGCACCTCGCGGGAGCTTATATCAATCCATCATTGAATGGTGGTCTTCCTGTATTTCCGGAAGCTAATGCGCGTGAGACATATTGGCTATATCATGAACTCTTCGATTTATTTTCTAATTTCTCAGTATCTAACATCCGAGAAAAATTTAAAGTTATCTTGAACGGTAAGGAGGCAATATTCGATATGCGAGATCCATTACCGTTTTTGATGGTTTACCATTGGCAAATCCCATGCCTCCTGGCGGGAGCACTCATTTCTGGAGAGAGTTGGCTCCGTATCGACTTTAATATTGGGAAATTAGTTGAACCGGGGGGTGACTAGTCTTGTCTCTCGAGAAACAGGTTTACCATGTTTGCGGCTCGCCAACATCGCGCTTCTTTTACGATCTGTCCCTTATCTATGCCCGTGAAACCTTCGTACCAGCGGGATGGAACGAAAAATTTATAGTTGTTGAGCCGAACGGAAAGTGGCGGACCGGAGATAGCCTTT
The DNA here is from genome assembly GCA_913044275.1 of uncultured Cellvibrionales bacterium. Taxonomy (GTDB): domain Bacteria; phylum Pseudomonadota; class Gammaproteobacteria; order Pseudomonadales; family Porticoccaceae; genus TMED48. The sequence continues at coordinate 10,486 of CAJWMT010000062.1, read as the reverse complement.
CCCGGTTGTCAAAAAATCGCGAACCACAGGCGGTAATTGCGGAGATGAGCAAAGATAGTATCGTAGTACCTCATCTATTCTGTTACAAAGGAATGACTGAGTATAGGAACTTTTTCGAAAATATTTTAGGGTATAAATTAATCGGTTCATCGGGCGATGTCATGGCCACGGCAGCAGATAAAAATCTGTGTCGAAAAAAAGTGCAAGAACAAGGTGTGCATGTTGCTCCAGGTGGCTTAATTGCAGAAATTGACGTCTATAAGCTGAAACTTCCTATTATCATAAAACCCAATCAAGAGGATAATTCGGTTGGGTTATCGATGGTCAGTAATAAAAGAGACATCAATGACGCTATTCGAACCGCCGGGGCGTACGGTGAAATGATTTTAGCAGAACAATATATTTCGGGCCGAGAAGTCAGAATTGCGGTCTTAGAAACAGCCAATGGCTATCTGGTGCCCCCAGTAATTCAATATTTGGTGACGGTCGAAAATCCTATTCGTCAGACCTCGGATAAGTTAAAGATAGGCCTCAATGGCAATCCAAAATTTCAAGCCCAGTCTACACCTGTAGGAATGGTATGTCCTGCAAATCTAGATAGCGCGTTGCACAAAAAAGTAAGTGACTATGCCATAAGCGCTCATCAAGCGCTGGGTGCTAGGGACTACTCTCTATTCGACTTTAGGATCGAAGAAGGGGCAGATATTCCTTTCTTTTTGGAGGCAGGACTTTTCTGGTCTTTTAGTAAGGCGGGTATGATTTCGAAAATGTTGCAGGCGGGTGATTACGAAATCGAAGAATTAATTCGGGAAATTTGGGATCGAGATTTTGCACAAGAATAGGTTGTGTAATCGACAACAAAGATAATACACCTGATAGGCCAAACTAATATTTTGTCTTGTCTATAGTCACCAGCTTATGTCGAGAGAATTATATTATATTGATTCATCATTAGTTTGCATGAAATTAGTTATGCAAAGATTGAGGTGTAAGTAGAGGTGAAAAGAGTAATTGGGGAAGTAAAAGCCATTTGTCTTGGCTCAATAGGCACTATTGTTGAAACATCGGAATTACAACGCCGTGCTTTTAATTTTGCTTTTAAAAAGTGTGATCTGCCATGGGTGTGGGGAGAAGGGATATATAAAGATATGCTGGTAAAAGCGGGTGGGAAAAAGCGGATAAAAAGCTACGCAGACGAGACTGGTTTCTCGATAACTTCCGAGGAAACTGAAAAGGTCTACAAGTTAAAAAATCACTATTTCACAGACTTAATCCGTTCAACTACCCTCTCACCTCGAGACGGCATCAGATCTCTCCTCAATCGCTGTTTTGAGTATGGTGTGAAGGTTTGCTGGGTTACCACGGCTAACAAGGAAGTAGTCTATTTGCTAAAGGATGCACTTAATTCATGTATCGACTTTGGTGGTTTCGAACTAATTACCACGATAGAGGAAGGAGTAGAACCGAAGCCTGCTCCCGACATCTATCTAAAAGTAGTTTCCCAAATTGGAATATACAGAGATCTCACATTTGCGATAGAAGATAGCGAGAGTGGCTTTACAGCTGCAAATGAAGCTGGTATCCGGTGTTTAATTGTCCCTGGGCAGCTGAAAAAAAGTCAGCAATACAACGGGTCAGAAACAGTCTTAGAGAGTGCAGAGGACATCCATCTTGAACGTACGGTGGGAGGTCGAATCAATTTGGTTGTGGAAATAGAAAAATATTAGGTATTTAGCGAGGGACATAGCCCAGAGTTACATTGTACTGTTGGTTTGACTGAAGAACCCGGGCAATTAGGAATCCCTCATAAGATTTCTTAAAGGTAAAAAACACTTTCTCGTAAAACGGATTATTCGTTAGTGTTTTAACGGTAATTTAAGCCCTTTTAATCAATTGTTCTTCTCGTTTGTCGAAAAAGCAACTCAAAACGAGAAATGATGATTCTCAGAGATTTAAGTTTAGACCGGAAAAGTGAAGTAGGGTAACGTTGACCAGATTACCGTGTAGTAAGCGTCTCTATGATTCTTGTTGTATTCACCGTTCATGCCAATAAAAAATAACCAGCCGGGGAAACCGAGGCCAGTATATCCGCACGACAGCTCACACGCTTTGGAATTGGTTGCGCAGTTTGGAGTCGTGCAAGTTATGTCCCCGCCTAGGACGCCAGAAGAATTTGTGACATTTTTGGCATCATTAGGAGCGCTCATGTTTACTGAGGGTGAGACGCCGGTGCCTGGGCAGCCATCACTCAATATCGTTACAAATGTAAACAGGAGGACGAAGCCCAAAAGTGTATTTCACTCTGACACGTCCTACGTTGCCCGCCCACCTTCAGTCTCAGGCTTAATGGCAATTGATGTCCCAGAAGCCGGGGGTGCGACGATATTCTCAAATCAATATGCGGCTTTAGACGCTATTGACAGCGATCTAAAACGACTCCTTACTGGCGCTGAAGTCCTGCATACGGCTACTGGCGTTCCTAATTCTCAGTCAGCATGGCATCCCTTGATACGATTTAATCCGGTATGTGGGCGAAATTCTTTGTTCCTGAGTTCTATAGAGCGTTGCAAGAAGTTACGCTTGGCTGACGGAACAGATCGCACAGATCTATTAGAAGGCCTGTACGACACGTCATTGGAGTGTACCCCACACGTAGAGCACCAATGGTCGTTGGGTGATGTTTTGCTGTGGGATAATCGTTGTACGATGCACGCAGCTGACCATAGCGCTGTAAAAGGTTCGAGAACACTCTTTCGTGGGTTAGTTAGGGGCGAGGTGCCGATCTATGGGTAAGGCTGAAGATCGATATAGTTGGTGGGCCCACCAGAATTGAACCTGGGACCAACGGATCATGAGTCCCTCGCAACTAATTAACCACAACAGCCTGCGTCACTCTAGTTTCTCTAACATCGCAGCTCTGCTGTTGCCACTTGTTGTCATCAGTTGTAGTGTATTGCGTTGAAGTGGCCCAACTTTCGTCTAATTAAGCAGGCCCTTAAACATACTCAACGGCATCCGGCATTTCCTGTTCAATAGTGAACTCTTCTCATTTAGATTGGTTCCGTATATTGGATACTGATACCGTTTGATTAACATTTTGCAATCAGCTTAGCCTTTTGGTCATCAAGGTTGACAAATGGTACTTCTACATCGGCTGAAGACAAGCTTCCTCCATCGTAAATCTATTTGGCAAGCACTTGCCTTTGCCGCTATGTTTTCGTTGCAACGATTAAATACGAAATACTTAGGGTCTTTGCATGACTGATTCGAGACCTCTCTCCAAGCGAAAGACTAAGATCATTGCTACGATTGGGCCGGCTAGTGATGACCTCAGTACTCTTGAAAGAATGATAAAGGCGGGGCTGAATGTTGCGCGCCTGAACCTCTCTCATGGCAACTATGAGGAACATGCGCGGAGGGCGAAGCTAGTCCGGAGGGCTGCTGCGAACCTAGGGGTGCACGTAGCTATTATGGCTGACACTCGGGGAATAGAAGTAAGAACTGGCAGGTTGGAGTCGGAGATGGTATCCCTTGAAAAAGGGCAGGATTTTTCTCTGTATGCGGAGTCTATGAAGGGCAACAAACATGGCGTTTCTGTCAGTTACGATAAGCTATCCAATATTCTGCGTCCAGGTAACATTGTGTTCTTAGATGATGGGGGGATCGAACTGATAGTCGAGCACGTTTCGGGTCTAATTATTCACTGCAAGGTTGTCCATGGCGGAATGCTTGGGGAAAAAAAGGGGGTGAATTTTCCCGGAATCCATCTATCTATGAGCGCTTTGAGCCCCGAATTCTTGGGAAGATTAGAGGATGAACTCGATTTTGCGGTGACAGAACGGGTTGATTACCTTGCTGCTTCCTTCACGCAGTCTGATAGCGAAATTGAGGACATCAGGGCTAAACTGCGCGAGCGCGGCGCTGCTATCCCTATAATAGCGAAGATTGAGAATCAGGCTGGTGTAAATAATATGCAGGCTATAGTGTCGCTTGCCGACGGTATTATGGTTGCACGTGGCGATTTAGGGGTAGAGCTTCCACTCGCTCAGGTACCCACAACGCAAAAACAGTTGATTCAGCGGTCGGTCACCAATGGCAAACCCGCTATAACCGCCACCCAGATGCTAGCTAGCATGGTAACGAATCCAAAACCGACACGCGCTGAAGCCAGTGACGTCGCTAATGCGATTCTTGATGGTTCGTCAGCAGTCATGCTGTCGGGCGAGACGGCAATTGGGCAATATCCAATAGAAGCAATTGAGACGATGGCAGATATAGCCTCGTTAACAGAGGCGTCGCTCAAAGATTTTGGGGTTTTGCAAACAATAAAAATGGCTGAGGTCGATAAAATCGCCGAGGCTCTGTGTCAAGCAGCCGCGCGTCTGGCCGAGCAAATTAAGGCCGCGGCAATTATTACGCTCACTGACACGGGATATACCGCGAGGCTCATATCTAGGCACAGGCCCGAGAGCATCATTCTGGCAGCCACTGGGTCTGAGCAGGTAGCGCGAAGATTAGCCCTTAATTGGGGAGTAATCCCACTGTTGAGCAAGAAAGAAATCAATACGGATGATGAAAAGAGCACTCAATATTGTTGCCAGCAAGCAAAAAAGCTTGGGTTTCTAAAGAATGGAGACGTTGTGGTTGTTACTCATGGCACACATCCTGGCTCTGGAGGAACAGACTTGATTCGGGTCGTTGAAATTGATTAGCCTTGCGTTAGATGCATTCAAACTTCGCCAACGGTTGTCCATGAAGAACCAAAAGCTCCTTTTGGGGCGCATAGTCTTAGCGCGTTCTTTGCTGTCATTGACACTCACGTTCTTGACCAGCTCAGTGAATAGCCAAGGAGTGAATGTTTTTGAAGTGAGCATATCGGAACTCCAAGCTGGCCTCGAGCAGGGTGCGTTTAGTTCGGTTCAACTGGTCGATCAATATCTTGCGAGAATAGAGGCGTATGATAAAAGAGGGCCTTCTCTCAACAGCGTTATTCGAGTAAACAATAGAGCCCGTCAAATCGCAGCCGAACTTGATCAAGAGCGGCTAGTAACTGGACCTCGGTCGTTACTTCATGGGATACCGATCCTCATAAAGGATAATTACAATACCCTTGATATGCCTACTTCAAATGGTTCTGTGGCTTTTGCAAACGCAATTCCGTCCAGTAACGCAACACAAATAGAACTATTACTGGCGGCTGGTGCAATTATTCTTGCAAAAACAAATCTGCATGAATTTGCACGCGGAATTACCTCAATTTCCTCCCTAGTCGGCCAGACAAGAAACCCTTACGACCTGCGTCGTGTTCCTGGGGGCTCCAGTGGCGGAACAGGAGCAGCTGTTGCGGCCAGCTTTGGTGCCATTGGCATGGGTTCAGACACCTGTGGCTCAATTCGAATTCCAGCTGCTTTCAATAATCTCTTCGGCCTGAGGCCAACTAGAGGGCTTTCGAGTATCCACGGGATAATGCCACTTTCGCATACTCAGGATACCGCCGGCCCGTTAGCACGTTCGCTGCCTGATCTTGCGATTATTTTAGATTTAATTGCAGGCTACGACGAGCATGACCCTGCAACCGCGGTGATGCGAGCAAGGACTAAACCTTCGTTTGTAGATACATTGGAGTCTGTTGATCTCGAAGGTTTTAGGATCGGAGCGATACAAAAGTATTTTGATATCTCACACACATCAGTATCGAAGGTGACTGAACGAGCGCTTGCTTGGTATGAATCAGTGGGTGCAGAAGTAATAGATGTCGAGATTCCTTTTTTGGAAGAATTAATTCTTGATTCAGGTGTAATTGGATTTGAATTTAAAGAAGACCTTAACGCTTATTTGTCTCAAAATCAGCATACCAATTTTAACTCTCTTAATGAAATTGTTGAGTACGGTCTCTTCCATGATTCGCTTAAAAATCAGATGGCACGGAGCGCGGATACTGAGTCAGATGAAGAAGCATACCTCGACGCGATAAAGGCTAGAGAGACTCTACTCAAAGCGATAATGGTTGCATTTGAAAAGGATAATCTAGATGTGATCGCCTATCCAACAATTACCGAACTCCCTGTGATGATTGGAGAGTCGCAATCAGGAAGCGCTTGCCATTTGGCAGCCCAAAGCGGGCTGCCAGCCCTATCCATGCCAGTTGGCTTTTCTGATGAAGGCACGCCAATTGGATTAGAACTGTTAGGTAAATCCTTTGACGACGCCAAATTACTAGCAATAGCAAGGCCTTTCGAAATCGCTAAAATTCCACGGAAGCCACCTTCAGTTACGCCTCAGCTTATAGGCATGAAGGCGCCGGCTGTTCAGAAATTTGATGTAGTAGTCGATGAGCAAGGGATTACCTTCCTTGCAGAATTCGAATTTTCGATTGAGAAGAATAACTTTTCATTCACTGTAACCCTTGAGCCTGAAACAAAAAGAGACATCTTTGCCATTACGGTTAGCACAGGTTCTAAAGGCGAGACGACTAAACATGACGCGATAGCCCTTACGTTGCTCGGGCCAAATGAAAATAGTCGTTCCGGTGATTACTTTATGACTGAAAAATTTCGAAAGGCTTATTTGGGGGGCACCATGCAATTCAGAATATTTGCTGAGTCTCTACAGAGGGATGGATTGACGATCCCTATACGTTTACTGGATAAATGACCGCAAGAAGTTCAATCCGCTCGTCTGCGATGTATGTTTTTGTTGTTGTTGGTTTAGCACTCAAGAGATACTCAACGAGGGCGAGATCCAACCTCACAGATGTATTTTCCTGACATCTGGCATCTTATTTGCAGTCTCGAGGTTTTGCATAAGACTAGCACTATGAACATCGCTATCAACGGGTTCGGGAGGATTGGGCGGGCGATTGCTAGGGCAGCGCTTCAAATGAAGGGCTGCGACGATGAAATGTTCAATATCCGCGCAGTCAATGATTTAGCTTGTGTCGATAATAGTGCACACCTTCTAAAATATGACTCAATATATGGCGTTTTAGAACATTCAATAACCTCCGACGTTAATCATCTCATCGTAAATAAAAATCCGATCCGCTACTTTCGCGAGAAAGATCCAGCACAACTTCCTTGGGCCGAACTTAATATCGATGTTGTCCTAGAATGCACAGGATTTTTCTCTGACAGAGCTTTGGCCGAAAAGCACTTACATGCCGGCGCACGGAGAGTTTTGATATCACAACCAGCGACTAATCCTGACAACACAATTGTGTTTGGAGTAAATCACAAAACCTTACAGAGCAGCGATTTAATTATCTCAAATGCCTCCTGCACTACAAATTGCCTCGCTCCTCTCGCACAGATAATCCATCAAAATTTTGAAATATCGGCAGGGCTTATTAATACCGTGCACTCATACACGAATGATCAGCGTCTACTGGACGGCGATCATGATGATCTCATGATAGCTCGATCGGCGGGACTATCACTGATCCCGACAAAAACGGGAGCTGCAAAAGCAATTGGAGACGTCATACCAGAGCTCTATGGAAAATTGGATGGCCTAGCAGTGAGGGTTCCCACTCCGTCAGTGTCGCTTCTTGATTTCACATTTAATACTGTCAAAGATTTTGAATTAAAACATCTGAATGAGTGCCTGAAGGAATCCGCCAAAGGAGAATTACGTGACATCCTTGGCGTTAATGAGGGGCCTTTAGTGAGTTCTGATTTTAAAGGAAGCCCCTTTTCATGCATCTATGATCAATCACTCTCGCGAAAGGTAGATAATTCTACAAAAGTTATTGCGTGGTACGATAATGAGTGTGGCTTTGCGCACAGGATGCTAGATGTTTCAGCCTTTATCTATAAATCTTTCTGAAGAAACGCAGGTTGGTCAGCCATGCGAACACCACAATGGCGCCCAGCAGTAAACCAAAAAGCATGCTAATTGGGTCCAATTCCCAATCGACCTCAGACCTCTCTAGCTCACCGTTTTCTATCGATCTGTATTTAGCAAAAAGTGAAAATAAATTGAAACCGCCGACTTGCTTTGTTAGGAATGAAGCATTTGGTAATATTGAGCAATGCGGAAGTTTAATTTCTAGAGAACTTGGAGAACGAGATGCCTAGCCAGTGGGAAAGGTTTAAGCAGAGCAATATCGCAAAAATAGTAATTGGCTACAGTTTGGTAGTCTGGGTGCTAATCCAGTTGATCGAGGCCGTCCTGCCGACGTTCGAAACACCCCTCTGGGTTGCTCAAACCCTAACTTTTCTACTCATTCTAGGCTTCCCCATAGCACTTCTTGTCGGATGGGCTTATGAGAAACTGCCCACTCAATCGACTAGCACCGACGGCGCGCCATCAGTCCCTGAACCAGCACATTCAACTCCTAAGAAAACGTTAGTCTTAGTCGGTATCGGATCGTGCGCAGTAATTGGCCTTTTTGGCTTCTACATGATGCCGTTTATTTTTGATCAAAATGCATTTGACTCAGCATCGGTTCAAATCAGGAGCGAAAATGCGGTAGGTGTTGGGAACATCACTCCTGAGACCAGGGCCCTTCGCTCCTCGATAAATGTCGGCCAAACATTTACTCGTAATTCCGGTGCAAGGGGTGAACTCACTCTATCACCTGACGGTAACACTCTCGTGTTTTCTCGTATTACGAGACCGATAAGCTCAATTTTGGTTAAAGACTTAGATACATTTGAGCCTCCGCGAGAATTAGTGACGTTTACGGCAACTCAGCTTGGGGGCTTTCCGAAATTCTCTCGAAATGGAGACTGGATTTATTACTACGATCGGGGCTCACTCAACAGAATCAGAATCGAAGGTGGTGCGTCACAGACTCTCGTTTCAGACACCATAGTGGCTGGTTTTGCAGAAGTTGATAACGATAATTTAATAGTGCCTGGAGTAGGTAATGACGGTCTTATCGGCCTTTTAACAATCTCTACCGGTGAAACATCAGAATTAGATATCGAGGCTGGAGATCAATCATACATTTGGCCAAGCCTCATTCCAGGTACAAGATATTTGCTTGCAACAAATAAAGCGGCAACGGGCGTAGCTGACTCGGGCACTGATCTTATCGATCTTGACTCAGGAAAAGTTCAAACAATAATCCCTATTGGCTACAACGCGAGGTATGTAAATTCTGGGCATATAGTTTTTATCCGAGGGGACGCTCTTTGGGCTTTACCATTTAGCCCATCCGAAGGGAAAGTGGTGGGTCAGGCTGTGCCGGCAGTTATTGACGTGGAGTCTGCGGTTGACGGGTTGGGCGGCCACGACGGTGTTGCAGGTTATTCATTTTCAAATTATGGCCGGCTGGTCTATTTCCCAGGCAACCTGTCTGATAAAGAGCAAGTTGGACGACTTCCTGTTTGGGTCGATAATAGAGGAGTAGAAACTCCGATAGGAGTACCGCGCGGAGATTACGGCGAAGCCAGCATAAGCCCGACTGGCGACCAAGTCGCAATGACGGTCTTCTCGCAGGGTGGGGCTAGTGATATCTGGGTCTATGACTTTGCAGCAGGCACTCTTGGGAGAAGAACTTTCGAAGGTAGTGCCTCAAAGCCTATATGGTCGCCTGATTCGTCCACAATTTTTTTTCTGAATGACACGGGCAATAGCGTTTGGACAGTCGCCGCCAACGGAACGTCTCAACCTTCATCGCTTCTAACCAGTCAGGTTACGCCATATCCTGAAACGTTAAGTCCCGACAGTTCATCGCTCGTGTATTCAGGTGGCACAAACCCTGCGACCAGGGATCTCTGGCTTGTCGACTTAGCTGATCTTGAAGCTGAAAGAATTCAGGAGCAATTGCAAGTAAGCCCGCAAGATGCGCGATCTTCAGCAATTTCACATGATGGTAATTGGATAGCATATGCGAGTAACGAGACTGGTGATTACGAGGTTTATGTGCGGCCCTTTCCAAACATCAATGCAGGTAAGTGGCAAGTGAGCCGCGAAGGCGGCGGTCAGCCAATTTGGAGCAAGACAGAGAACAGAATTTTCTACTGGGCTGCGGATAATAGAAAATATGCTTCAACCTATACCACCGGTCCAGAAAATTCCGATGGTAAGCCTTCAGCTTTTCGGATTGAATCCACCGAGCAACTTTTCACTGGTCCGTATAGAAGGAGTCGCTTCCCGGCGTGGGACTACTCTGAACCTGAGAAAAAGTTCCTGTTAATCAAAGATACAGGGACAGACATCATCGATCTGCTGACGGAAATAAATATCGTAGAGAACTGGGATGAAGAATTACGGCGGTTAGCGCCTGTGTCTTTAAATCCTATGTGAAGGTCGTGCCCACCAGGGATAAAAAGCTAACCACGAGTATCAGATTTATCAGGAAATTGCATTGATCGCTGGAGCTTTATGCGTCTGCCAAGTCCGTCTTGAAATGGCATTACACTGGATGCATGTCACGCGCCCACCGAGGGTTGTGTAGTTGGTCATCGATTTTATCCAGCTAATTTATGCTATTGCCAAGAAGGTCAATAAGACTGATAGGAGGCATAATAATGAGCAT
>CAJWMT010000061.1:0-14931 GCA_913044275.1 uncultured Cellvibrionales bacterium | reverse complement strand
ATGCTTCTACAGGGTTGCTCCGTGCAATCCTGGGTGGTTGATAAGTATTCTGAATTTTCAAAACCAAAGGAAATAGCATATTCCGATCCAGCTGAAAAATTTCAATTTTATGACAAAAGACTTGGAAGAACGATTGGTTTGGGGCGCTGCGCAATAAACACTCGATTGGGTATAAATGAATTTATTGAATTCTCAGCTCCAGATTTAAGAGGATTTGATGACACCTATCTGACGCTCCAGACTCAACAAAAAGCGCTTAAGGCCGATCGGGGCAGGATTCGAGCCGTGATTCGAAGCACAACTGTTGATCCTGATAATCTTTTAGAGCCCTACTCTCATGTGTCAGGTTTTGCAGAGGTTTGGTACGACTCTATTTCGCCTCAGGATTGGAAAGCAATTGATAAACGCATAGAAGTACATATTGGAAAAGTTGAGGAACTAGCGGCCATTAGCACTGAAAGTTACAATCAGGTATTCCTCGAAAATCCATCAGTTGACAGACGTCCCTTGATGCGACCAGTATTTTGCGCTAGCGCGGTTCCGCTTATTGAGCAGGGCGCGAAACTCGATAAACCTGGCTATTTCGAAATGGCTTATAACTTGGAGTATAGGAAATCCGGAGGAATCAATCCTATAACTTGGTTAGCGGATTTTTCTGATGGTAAGACTTCTCAGCACGTTTTGCTTGCAAATAAAATCAATTCGTATCGAGACGAATGTCGCTGTTATGCCGAGGCGCATAGCGGCTACAAATATCATGGCGCTCGATTTTATATCCAGACCCTTCATTATGGAGATTCATTTTGTGCGGCGATGCAAGATCAGGAGCTAGAGGAAATTGAAGAACAGCTGCGAAACTTTATAAGCACCGTCAATACCGAAAAGCTCGGAACGGAGCAGATGATTGATAAAAAGATTATAAATAACTTTATCGAATCATTTGTTGAGCGAGAGGATGATCCTCTTCCTCAAATTTCTGGCTCAGAATTATTAGAAGAATTAGGTGCAAAATCTGACATCTTTTACGATATTGCACGAGTGCAATACGCCCACTCGAGGCGCGAGCGCGAGGAGCACAACATCAAGATCGCGCGAAAAACCCTTACATGCTTGCATGATGCTCGTGCCAAAAGTGCAGGGAATTTGTATTTAAATGCAGATTTTGTTGGTGAAGAGACTTAAATTTGTGTTAATCGATGTTAAATCATATTGTAAATGTCAATTCGACCTTCCTTGGGCAACACTTATTAGGTGATCGAGAAGATGGACAAGATGATTCAATCACTAGCCATGGTTTTGGTTTTAACCCTAGGAGCAGAGGTGTTGGGAGATGTAACTTTAGTAATTGATGTTCGTACTCCAGAAGAATGGAGTCGTGGGCATCTATTGTCGGCGAGACGCGTGGATTGGCAGGATATCGGAAACGTAATTGGCACCCTGACCAATTCTGTTGATCATAGTATTGTTTTATATTGTCGCAGTGGAAGCAGGTCAGGCAAGGCCAAGGATATTCTGGATGGCATGGGTTATACCAATGTTGTGAATGCAGGTTCTCTGGCCGAGGCGCAAAATCTTTTGCAAGAAAATATAGTGGAGTGATTTCAAATCAAGATCACTGTGAATTTTAATTTTACTAGATGCTGGTTATTGGTTTAGTATTGGTTAGAATAAAGTTGATGCATATTGTCTGTATAAACTGCTATACAACAACAAGATAAAGGGATAATTTGGTCATGTTAAGTTCTTTCTTGCTTGTGTTGTTATTTGCTCTGGTTGGTATGATAGTTTTTCTTTTGGTTCTCCTCCAGAAGGCCGAGGAAGTGGAAAAAAGAATAAGCAATGGTGAACTACCTCATTGGAAAGACTCAGGAAAAAACGAACCCCATTAATGCTCTGGTGGCAACGGAAAGAACTTATTGTCACTGGAATGATTTCACTAATGATCTTCTTTAGAATTACTGCATGGATTCCTACTAAATAACAAAAATAGGTTGGTCATATCCCGATGAATGCAAAAAAGCTCAATCTGCACGAAGCTATAGATTTTCAGCACTCGGGGAGGGTAGGTACCATAACCCTTGATGACGGTAAGGTTAACGCATTGGGACCTGACAAATGGTATGCGCTCGAACAAGCTTTTGATCTTGCGGAGGAAAGAAATTTAATAGTTGTTATAAAAGGCCGTGAGCGTATTTTCTCGGGCGGTTTCGACTTAAAAGAAATTCAAAAAGGAGTCCATGAGGCGGTTGAACTGACGGCCCAGGGGTCGCGATTTGCTCGCAGGATATTGTCGTTCCCTTGTCCGGTTATCGGCGTGTCGACCGGACATTGTATTGCGATGGGCGCCTTCCTGATGCTGGCCTGCGACTATCGAATCGGAGTTGACGGCGATTATAAGGTAGGTCTTAATGAGACAATGATCGGTATGACGATGCACCATTTTGGGCTGGAACTAGCGCGAAGCCGCCTTCCTAACAATTTTTTTAATCGGTGTGTTTTTAATGCGGAGATGTTCTCTCCCATGGATGCCGTTGGTGCGGGATTCTATGACTTGCTTGTGCCTGAAAAAGATCTTGAAAAGTCAGTTTTTTCGGCTGTGAAAGAATTCGAGGGCCTGAGCATTTCTGCTTTTAAGGGCAGTAAAACAAAAGGTCGTGTCGATCTGATGGAGCTTCTCGATGAGTGCATAGAAAAAGATCTCATATTATGATGAAGGGATTTATAATTTGCGTGATGTGATTAAACTTTTATGTCATATGGATTGAGCCAGCCTATGTCGCTTAATAGAGGACTCCATGGCCAAATTTTTTTGGACTTCAATGAGCTAAAAAAACAGGAGTTTTGAATATTAATATGTTGAAGAAGAGATATGCCGCTATACTTTTGGTTCTCATTGCAGTGGCAGTCATCACGGAATTTGCTACCAGACAGGATCCAAACGACAATAACTTCGTTCATCTTGCATGCGATCGAATAGATATCCAGAGTGAGAACGCTATGAAAACGGTTATCTCGATTCATTTGGATAACAAAACTATGACATGGAATGGGGGTACGTTCGATAATCTAATCGTTAACGAGCATCAGTATCAAATTCGCGCTGTTCCGAGAGACCAGTGTAAGGGGACTCTGAGTTGCCCAGATTCGACAATGATAGTCAACCGAATTACTTTAGTCGCTAGCAGAGACCGCTACAAAGGATCTCAGCAAGATCGCAATCGACGTTATCAGTGCGCAGTATCCGAGCGCATTTAGCGTGCTAAGAGGGCAACGATTAATTAAGACTATTGCTGATTTGACCTTACATTTTTTCCATGACTGAGTGCGTGCAAAGTGGGTATAACTCCCCTTTATGGTCTCCGCTAAAAATGACTTTGGAAAAGATATACCGGTTACCCAAGCGTTTCATTGCCAAGCAGCACTGCCCGGCGCCAGCATAAATTTTTATGCTGGCTTCTTGAAAAGGTTCGCATACTTTGGGCCCCTGTTCCCATGCACCCTCGATTGAGTTTCCATTCACTCTTCCGCTATAGATATTCTCGATCTCAAAGTCGTGCGTGGTTGAAGGGGAGATGCTTCTGTAAGTACCTGTTATGTCAGCACTGATTGCGCCAGAAGCGACTGCAAGAATTACATACACTACTCTCATTGGACTACTTGCCTCTGAAGATTAATTGCACCAGCCTAGGCCAGTATATATTCGCAGGATTAAATAGTAAGATAACATGATCAATCCATGTTTACAGTCGGCAGCAAAATATATATCTTTGATAAAATTTTATTTTTTCAAAGGTATATAATTATTTATGCTTAGAGGCAAGTGCAACGTCAAATAGAGTCTTACTGCGCGCGAAATATATCAGCAGTCTAGTTGGTCTAACGAATTTATAGAGGATGCGAGGTCGCAATATGAAGTTAACTTACCAACTCTTGAAAGCTGTAAACCATCTGCCGCTAGACAGATTTGAGGTGAAACCTGATGGGAGCATTTTTGATGGTTGGGAGTTTCTTAAGCTGGGAGATGGTAATACCTCTCAATTCTATGCTAGAGCTAAACCAGGAAATCCTGAGTTGCGAGGAAAGCAGCTGCGCATAGAAGTTGACTTGCTCGACTGGCAGAACCAAGACCGATCCAAATCTTACGTTGCTATGGCTCATCAATTAGATTTCACCCGCCAATCCGAGTATGTTGGTTCGATATCAAAGTGTGATCTATTGATACCGGATGAATCATATGTGTTTGAGACCGAGCCACAACAGAATATTTGGGACGGAAAGTTGGACTGCAGTTTTCCTGATGATGCAACAGTATCGATGGAAATATGTCATGTTCAAGGTCAGAGTTTGAATGCAACTGCTAGTGTCAAGATGGGTTGGCAAGGAAAATTTTACGTTATGGTAAGAATATTGGTAGATCGCGAGTTAATGCAAACCCTGAGCGATGATATTAATTCGGGTAAGTATGACAGGTTGACCACTAGTGTTTCAATTACCCCATGGAGACTAATAGGGGAAAAATTTAACAATCTTATTCCTCAAGATAGACCTTTACCAGATGATGAGGGATTTGATTTCCCAAAAATCTTGGACACGCAATGCAGCGACATGTTCCGTTTTACCTTTATGCCGCGTGATCAGGATGGAAGAACAATAACGATACTCGAGGAGCAATCTCACCAACTTAGTAGCTTGATTGAACTTTTAAAGAGTTCCCATCGTTTAATGTTGGTCTCATTGCTGTTGATGACTTCCATCACGGTCTTGCTAATCCAGCTATAACTTGCGTCGTTCCTCTTTTTTGGTATGACTTTTTCGGATGTTAGTGCTATGGCGGCTCTATTTAGTACTATTGGGTTCCGTTTATAACCTGCTTAATTTGGGTAAATTCAAGGATCCCTTCTTTACCGCATTCACGACCCCAACCTGATTTTTTGTACCCCCCAAAAGGTTGCATAAAAGAAATACCTGCGGTGTTAATAGCGACGCTGCCCGACTGTAGTTTTTTTGCGACATCCATCGCCAAATTTTGATCTGTCCCGTAAACGGAGGCAGCAAGCCCAAAATCCGAATCATTTGCTAATTTGACGGCCTCTGCCACATCATTGTACTCGACTACGGCAGTGACCGGACCAAAAATTTCTTCTTGGACGACATTCATTGAATTGTTCGCATTCGCTAGCAGCGTGGGTTCATACCACCAACCTCGATCGAAGTCAGGCGGTCTCTTCCCGCCAACGATCAATGAGGCGCCTTGTTGCTTGGCCAATCCAACATGTCTCTCGGTTCGAAGGAGGCCTCGCTTTACAGCAATGGGACCTTGTTGGGTAGTCGCTTTTAGGGGATCATCAAGACTAATCTTTTTGTATTGCTCTGCTAGCGCTTCGACTATTTCGTTGTATCGATTTTTCGGGGCAAGCACTCTAGATAAATTAACACAGATTTGTCCCATAAAGGCTGTGCTGCCAGGCACGAGTGTGGTCAGAACGTCTTCTATCTCTGCGTCTTCAAGAATGATTGCAGGCGATTTGCCACCAAGTTCTAAGCTTGTTCTTGCGAGTCGATCGGCGGTATTTTTTACCACCTCAATTCCTATTGACGTTCCCCCTGTGAGGGATACCATATCAATCATAGGGTGAGACACCAAGTGCTGAGTAACTTTTGTGTCGGCTGCCAGGAGCGTAAGTACTCCGGGTGGTAATTCGGCTTCCTCTATAGCTGCACAGAGTAATCTCGAGGTAAGTTGTGATTCTGGCGCATGCTTTCCAATAACTGTGCAGCCAGCTAAGAGCGCCGGGATTATTTTCATGCCCATCAACACGATGGGACCATTAAATGTCATGATGGATAATACGGTACCAATTGGTTCTCGAAACAAGATGGCGTCTTCGCGTTGTTCCTCCCATTTAATAGCAGCTGCGCTCTCAAGCATATGTCTCCAGACCGCCACACCCACCATATCATTGATAATTTGAGCGTGGCTCTGAGTTGCTCCCGATTCAAAACCCCAAGCCCTATTTAACTCCGGGAGTCTCGCTTCAATAGCATTGCAAAGGCGTTCACAGATAACTATTCGCTCGGTGATATCTAATTTTGACCATGGTCCTTTATCATAGGCATCTCGGGCAGACTTTGCAGCTTGGTCAGCGTCGTATAGTGTTGGTTGGCTCACATATGTTAAAATCTGTTCGGTCGATGGAGATATTACTGGGTGCAGATCGGCTTCGGATCGCTCCCATTTGCCCCCGATAAACTGGCTGGTGAGACCTTTTACATCTAAGTCAAAAGAATGGTTAATTTGTTTCATTGCGAGACCTATAGTCGATTTATGAGCGGTTAGTATTTTGCCAAATTCGGAACACTTTTGTCAGCCTCTTTCTCAAAAGATGTTCTCGGAACTCCGACCATTTCGGAAGTCCTTAACCCATCGCGGCGCGTAAAAAAGAGTCATAAAAGTTGTGTGGTGATTTTAGACAAAAATTATCGAAGGAGAAACATATGTCCATTCGGATTAGAAAATATGTTCTGACAATAGGTTGGCTTCTACTTATACAATCGTGTTCAACTTTTCATGATGATTCTAAAGTGGCTGGAAAGTCCGTTTTAATTTCTACGGAGAGCGGCTTTGTTAGCGGCCGCGAGTCAAGGGTTGATGGGGAAACTATTTTAGAGTGGTTTAATATTCCTTATGCTGAACCGCCTGTTGGAGATCTTCGATGGCGGGCTCCACGAAAAATTTTGAAGCCGAATGTCACAGTTCCTGAACGATTAATGACGGCTTGTGTCCAAGAGGCCAGTCCTTATGGAGGTGTTCCTGGTGAAGGAATCGTTGGTACCGAAGATTGTTTGTATTTAGATATTCGGGCACCGAAGAGAAGTGAAAAGGTCGGGATTCCAGTAATGGTATGGATCCATGGGGGCGGAAACGTAATCGGTAGTAAGGATTGGTATAATTTTTCTAAATTAGTGGCTAGAGAAAATGTGATAGTAGTCACGATTAATTATAGACTTGGTCCTTTGGGGTGGTTCACTCACCCGGCTATTCAAGGAGCCCAACAGGGGTTAGATGCGAGTTCAAATTTTGGCACACTAGATATTATCCGAGCTCTCGAATGGGTGAAAGACAATATAGGAGAATTCGGTGGCTCAAAAAATAATATCACTATTTTTGGTGAATCAGCCGGAGGACACAATGTTCTCGCGCTTCTCTCATCCCCTCAAGCAGAAAATCTTTTCCACAAAGCCATCGCCCAGTCTGCCTACTCTAGCAGCACAAGCCTCGATCGAGCTTACGATTTTATGAACAAGGATATCCTTATTCGCAGAGGATCGTGGAGAATAGTCAATGAATTTCTTGCAGCTCATCATGCTGGGTCTCAGCCCCAGGCTGAACTTCTGCTCGAGGACATGTATGCTTTGCTGAAAATGGCTGATGCAAAAGATCTTTTAGACCTATATTTTAAGCATGACGAAGGTGATCCATTGCCGCTGACGACCGCTGACGGGATAGTAATTCCATTGAAAGGCTTGCATGCAGCTCTCGGTGACAAAGAATATGCCAAAAAGGTTCCAGTTATCTCAGGCACTACTAGAGATGAATTGACGCTTTGGTTGGGATCTCATCGCTATTTTGTGGAGGAATCCTACCCATTCACGCGTTTGTTTCCAGCGGCAGTCAAAATAAAAGATCCAGATCTATACAAACTTTGGGTATCGATGCGTTCTCGAGCATGGAAGCTTCGCGCTGTCGATGAGGTTTTGTCGAATTTGGAATCGGCTGGGAATAATGAATTGTATTCGTATAGGTTTGATTGGGACGACCAAAAACAGACATTGTTTGCTGATTTCCCAAAATTAATTGGAGCTGCGCATGGAACTGAGATTGCATTTTTAACTGGTGTTTATAAGTATGGTCCGATAGGTAAATATATTTATCCGGTCGGCAAACTTCGTGATGACATGGAAAGGACGATGATGTCGATATGGGGAGCATTTGCCCACACCTCAGATCCCTCTGTCGAGCTTCCTTTCGCTTGGCCAAAGTTTAAAGATTCAAGCAAGAACTATCTTATATTGGATAATTTGGAGAGCCTCAGAGTCGTTGAAGAGGAGTTCAGTATTGACTCTTTGCTCGATCTTTTGATCTACAACATGACTGCTTCTGATCTTGAAAAATGCATCATTGTATGGGAATCCCTCATCAATGTGGGTAATCCGGACATAGAAAGGTTTGAGCAATGGAATGATGGCTTCTGCAGTCGCTTCGATATTATGGAGGAGCAGCAAAAATTATCGATGGAGCTACGCGAGCAATATGGAAGCACAACGATATGGTAGTCAAATCAGTTGGCGCGCTTATTCGTACAAAAGAGTTTCTAATCGATTTTATTCTAGCGAAATTAGATCTTCCTGAAGGCTTTGTTAGGCGTTTAGCGCTTCTAACTTTGGCGATTTTCTTCGTCACTATAGGAATTGATCACTTTGTTCATACTGAGTTTTACGTTAGCATTATGCCGCCATATATTCCCGCCCACTTGGAGTTGGTTTTAATTAGTGGTGTGTTTGAGATTATTGGTGGATTCAGCTTATTGTGGGGAAATGTGCGAAGGTTATCCGGTCTATTTTTGATGGCATTATTGATTGCCGTCTATCCGGCAAATATACATATGGCTATGAATCCTGAATTGTTTCCGGCCTTTGATGATAAATTTTTATATGTTCGGCTGGTGCTACAATTTATATTTTTATATTGGGTATACGAAGTCACGGTGCGCGAAATTATATGAGATCAATGAATGGTGTTATCCCGTCTAATGAATTTATGCGTAGACAAAAACGGGCTTTGTGCAAGAATGCTCGGATAGGTTTATTTGAGAGTTTTGGGAGTTAGGTCAATATAGACTTGAGCTGATGAAACTGGATGACACAATATAGTAACTTGATACTTTGGGGATGGGTAGAATGAAAGAATATAAAGCACCGCAGAAAGAATTTTCATTCATTCTAGATGAACTGGTTGATTACGATCAGCATTGCACTATGCCTGGCTTCGAGGATGCGAGCCGTGATGTGGTAGATGCAATTATTCCGGAAGCGGCTAAGTTCTACGAGGATATTGTCGCACCAACAAACCATTCGTCCGATAGAGAAGGCACTCTTCTTTCAAATGGAACCGTAGTCACCGCTTCAGCGCTTGAGCAGGCCTATATGAAAATGATTGAAGGTGGCTGGGTATGCCTAAATGGTGACGTCGAGTATGGTGGCGCAGGATTGCCGAACGTGGTTGATCTGATAAATCAAGAAATGAGTCAGTCTTCCAATATGTCTTTGGGGCTTTTGCCTATGCTCTCGCGTGCTGCTATGCATGCGTTAAGTCTTTTTGGTTCGCCGCATCAAAAAAGCTTATTTTTGGGTAAGTTAATCTCGGGTGTATGGTCTGGGACGATGAATCTCACTGAGCCGCAAGCTGGCAGCGACTTATCTTGCATAAACTGTAAAGCGATTGTCAATGGCGACCACTTCCTTATAAGTGGCCAGAAAATTTATATTACATGGGGGGATCACGAGCTTTCGCAAAATGTGGTGCATTTGGTTCTCGCGCGGATTGAGGGGGCGCCTGATGGTAATCATGGTATTTCACTATTTATCGTACCCAAATATCTAGTTAATGATGATGGAAGTTTAGGAGAGCGGAATGATCTGCGGGCTGTAGGTTTAGAGCATAAATTGGGCATTCATGCTAGCCCAACTTGCACGATGGCATTTGGTGATAATGAAGGAGCCATCGGATATCTTGTTGGGGAAGAGAATCGAGGGTTAAGCTATATGTTTGCGATGATGAACAATGCTCGACTAGCTGTTGGACATCAGGGAGTGGCTATCTCAGAGAGAGCCTACCAACGTGCTTTAGCATATGCTTCTCAACGTGTTCAAGGGCGGGCACTTGGGCAATCTGCCGGCACCACTATTATCAATCATCCGGATGTAAAAAGAATGCTTATGCAAATGAGGGCGATTACCGAAGCTGGAAGGGCATTGTCGTTCTTTTCGCTTGCCGCAGAGGATAGGAGCAAGCGTCATCCTGATCCTAAGTGTAGGGAGCAGAGCGCGATTTGGGTGGAAATACTTACACCTCTCGTAAAAGGTTGGTGCACAGAAATGTCGATGGAATCGACATCATTGGGCGTTCAGGTGCATGGGGGAATGGGGTTCGTGGAAGAAACTGGCGCTGCTCAATATATGCGGGACTCAAGAATCTTGCCCATTTATGAGGGGACCAATGGTATTCAAGCATTGGATTTCATTGGGCGAAAATGTCTGCGCGATGGCGGAGCCGGTATTGCGAGTCTGCTATCAGCCGTCGATGAAACCATTAATAGTATGGATGTTGGGATAGAATTGGTTGAGTCACTCAGAAAGCCTTTGATTTCCAGTTTGGATTGTTGCAGGCAATCCTTGTCTCATGTTCTCTCAATGTCGGAACAATCGGCATCTATAGCGGTTCCATTTCTAATGCTTTTCGGCAATACTCTATGCTATTGGCAGTTATGTCGTCTTGGTTATGCCTGCCATAAGAGAATAGAAAAAGATGATTTGGATTCTTATTATACTCAAAAGATTGCTACGACAAAGTTCTTTGCTACGCATATTTTGTCGCGCAACAAGGGGCTGTTGATAGCTATCATGGAGGGTGACGAAAGTTTGAGATATGCGGGCGAAGATTACTTCAATTGCTGATCAGGCCTGCAAGGTATTAAAAGTAGGGCTCGGGTCCTTGCTCAACCGTCTAATTCGTTAATTTAAACCCCCGCGCTTGTTATAAACCGAGGAATTTTATGCAAAATATAGTGATCACGGAATCTGCTCAGGAATACTTGTCTAATCTATTAGAAAAGCAAAATTGTGACGGGATCGGAATCAGGATGTTCGTGAGTGACCCTGGTACTCCCAGGGCCGAAACTTGTATAGCTTATAGTCGCCCTGGAGAGCATAATGAGGACGATTTAGTTGTTAAGTATGATTCGTTTAATGCTTATTTTGAGCAGCGGAGCCTCCCATTTTTGGATGAGGCAAAAGTGGATTACGCTGAGGATAAGTTTGGTGGGCAGTTAACTATTCGTGCTCCCAATTCTCGTCTCCCCAATGTGACTGATGACAGCCCTGTTGAAGATCGAATCAACTATATATTGTACACTGAAATAAACCCCAGTCTTGCTGCGCATGGTGGTGAAGTGAGTTTGGAGAAAATGTTAGATGATCATGCGGTGTTGCGATTTGGAGGCGGTTGTCAAGGTTGCTCTGCTGTTGATTTTACATTGAAAGAAGGTGTCGAGAAGACTTTGAT
This sequence comes from uncultured Cellvibrionales bacterium, assembly GCA_913044275.1. Classification (GTDB taxonomy): domain Bacteria; phylum Pseudomonadota; class Gammaproteobacteria; order Pseudomonadales; family Porticoccaceae; genus TMED48. The sequence goes on along the minus strand of CAJWMT010000061.1, from coordinate 3,590 downwards.
GGAAAAGATTCCAGAGATGAAGGGTGTGCTGGATGCAACTGATCACAGTGACAACACAAATGCTTACTTTAAGTAATCAAGCCCAGATCGTCAGAAATGATTAAAACCCTTATCATAATAGCTCGGCAATCTGCTGAGCAGCGATCAACTTTCCTTCTTTTGCAGCTAATTAAAAAGACGCAATCTAATCGAAACTACTGTACCTATAAATTTCTTTGGACATTGAGTTAATCTGAGAGCTGTTCTTAACATATTCTTTCGCATTGGAAAGGTAGCTCAATATTCCGCTGATTGAAGCTAGTTCGCTGGAGCTCAAATAGACGTTTGCACAATCCCCGGGATGATTTTGAAAATTGCACGTAAACGTTGAAATCGAGATTGCTACTGCCAGAACTCTCCCCTGATTCCCCATGCAAAGAGAAGCGCTGGGCATCTTGGTGCGATCGCCGACTTTGCTATATATATTATAGTACCCCTCTTCCACAAGTTTATGAGCATCCATTCTGGTAGGAGGACAGATACAAAAACCACTGTTAACTGAGGAGGTTCGATCTAATAATTCTCCCACCCCTATAACGTGCCGGATATTCGTCACACATGAACCAATGGATATTTTATCTATATTACCGCCAGTAACCCCCGACAAAAGCTTTGTATCGTCGAGATCGTTGAGGCAACAGATGATAGGTTATTTTAAGCCGGTTCCTCGATATTTAAAGTGACTAATATATGATAAAAGAGATTTTTAATCTTTTTAATGACATTACTCGAATGCCCACAAACTTGCTGCATATGTGATGACAAGAGCAATAAAAAGCCCTGATTAAAGACATGACAATGATGGCTCGTTGGATAAATAAAAAGGGTTATCATGCAGATATCGAGGCGATGCGGCGGTGCGCGCGGAACAACCAGACATGTTAACGCTTAAAGATTATTTGCAAAGAACCAGCGTATGATAAGGATTCACTCAATTAGAAAGCCATCGCAGTTACTGATCTATCGGGTTTTATTGAGTCGGTTAAAAACCGGAAGCTAGCCGATAACTCTCACCGGCACAGCTTGTGGCTCAACACTCAGGTCTGACGAAGGTGGCACGAAGTCGGTCAGGTTGATGCCATGAACGGCGGCTTTGTACTCTTTGATGGTTGGGATACGGCCCAAGATGCTAGACAGCACAACTATTGGCGTAGAGGCCAGCAGTGACTCACCTTTTTTCTCGTTAGAATCTTCAACCACACGACCTTGGAACAGTCTAGTGGAGGTAGCCAGCACAGTATCGCCTTTCTCAGCTTTTTCTTGATTACCCATACACAGGTTACAACCTGGACGCTCCAAGTACAGAATATTTCGGTACTGCGTGCGAGCGACGCTTTTAGGATTGGTGTCGTCATATTCGAAACCGGCATATTTCTGCAGCAGTTCCCAGTCGCCCTCGGCCTTCAACTCATCAACGATGTTGTAAGTGGGTGGTGCAATAACCAGCGGTACTTTGAAGTTTATCTCGCCTTGAGTTTCAAGGTTGCGCATCATCTGAGCGATGATTTTCATGTCGCCTTTGTGGACCATACAAGAGCCGACAAAGCCTAGATCAATGGCTTTAGTGCCACCGTAGTATGACACTGGACGAATAGTATCGTGGGTATAGCGTTTAGAGGCGTCATCGTTGTTCACATCCGGATCAGCAATCATTGGCTCATCGATTTGGTCCAGATCAACAACCATTTCTGCGAAGTACTTGGCATTGTTATCTGGAGCCAGTGCAGGGTTCTCTCCCGACTGGATTTCAGCGATACGCTTGTCAGCCAGATCGATAAGGCCTTGCAGCATATTCACTCGGTTTTCCATGCCCTTGTGGCTCATGATCCGGATGCGGCTCTTGGCCAGCTCCAGCGACTTGATCAGAGTTTCATCGTTAGAAATACAGATAGAAGCTTTTGCCTTCATCTCTGCAGTCCAGTCGGTGAAGGTGAAAGCTTGATCGGCCAGTAGGGTGCCGATCTGTACTTCGATGATACGACCCTGAAACACGTTCTCGCCATTGAATTGCTTGAGCATCTGCGCCTGAGTGGCGTGCACCACGTCGCGGAAGTCCATGTGGCTCCTCATATAACCCTTAAAGGTAACCTTCACAGACTCAGGAATTGGCATAGCCGATTCGCCGGTAGCTAATGCGACAGCTACGGTTCCGGAATCTGCACCGAAAGCAACGCCCTTAGACATACGGGTGTGTGAGTCACCACCGATGATGATGGATCGGTCATCCACGGTGATGTCGTTTAACACCTTGTGGATTACGTCGGTCATTGGGTGATAAACGCCTTTAGGGTCACGTGCGGTGATCAGACCGAAGTTGTTCATGAACGACATGAGCTTAGGAATATTGGCTTCTGCCTTGCTGTCCCAAACAGAAGCGGTGTGACAGCCAGACTGATAAGCACCATCAACACTTGGCGAGATCACAGAAGCCGCCATGGCTTCCAGTTCCTGACAAGTCATCGGGCCAGTGGTGTCTTGAGAACCGACGATGTTCACTTTAACGCGAACGTCAGAACCCGCGTGCAGCGGGGTATTAGAAGCTACGCCCAGAGCGTTCCTGTTGAAGATCTTCTCAACCGCAGTCAGGCCTTGGCCCTCAATAGAAATTTCTTTTGATGGTGCATAAACAAGAGCGGGTTTAATCCCTAAAACATTAGCTGCAATGGTTTGCAGCTTCTTACCGAAGACAACAGCGTAAGAACCGCCAGCCCTCATGAATTCAACCTTTTGCGGTGTGAACGCAGAAGAAACGTCCACTAGCTCTTTGTCGCCGTTATAGAGCTTGCGCTCTTTGGTGTTGATTGTTAGAACGGTACCGGTGGCCACTGAGTAAGCCTCTTCCAGCAAAGCATCGCCATTATCGTCAAAAACGGTGTTACCCTTGGAGTCTGATTTTTTTACCCAGTTTTTCAGGTCGAGACCGATACCACCGGTAACGTCAACGGTGGTCAAAAAGATTGGAGAGATGCCGTTGGTACCGGCAACAACTGGAGCGATGTTGATGTACGGCACGTATGGACTAGCTTGTTTGCCGGCCCACAGAGCAACGTTGTTGACGCCGGACATACGTGAAGAGCCCACTCCCATAGTGCCTTTCTCAGCGATTAGCATCACTTTGGCTTTAGGGTGTTTCTGCCGTAACTCAACGATTTCCTGCTGCGCTTCAGGGGTCATCATACATTGGCCATGCAGTTCACGGTCAGCACGTGAGTGCGCTTGATTACCTGGAGACAGCAAATCAGTGGATATATCGCCTTCGGCGGCGATATACGTGACGATTTCAATGGTCTCGTCTATTTTAGGCAGTTTGGTAAAGAACTCGGCTTGTGCGTAGCTCTTTAGGATCTCTTTTGCGATGGCGTTGCCGGCTTTATAAGCAGCGGTCAGTTGATCGGTATCGGCTTCGTATAAAAATACCTGAGTTTTCAGGACGTCAGCGGCTGGTTTGTTAACGGCTGTATCGTCAGATAGAGCAAGACTGAGCAGAACTTGGATAGAGGGGCCGCCTTTCATATGAGAGAGCAGTTCGAAGGCAAATTCTGCTGTGATCT
>CAJWMT010000060.1:0-15429 GCA_913044275.1 uncultured Cellvibrionales bacterium | reverse complement strand
GCTTGGTCAAACCTCAGAGTATTATAATAAAAAAACCTTTGGAACTGTCTTGCGGGCTGGTCATTGCGGAACATAAACTAGTTTTTGAGTCTTATGGCACACTAAATGAGACAGCCACCAACGCAGTACTAGTTTGTCACGCTCTTAGTGGGAATCACCATGCCGCGGGATGGTATAAAGATGAAAAAAACCCGGGTTGGTGGGACCAATACATAGGCCCCGGGAAACCAATAGACACTGCAAAATTCTTTGTCATCTGTCCAAGCAATATTGGGACTTGCTATGGGAGCACCGGACCACATGACATTAACCCAAAGACTCTAAAGCCTTGGGGACCTGATTTCCCTTCTGTCACCATAGAGGACTGGGTAGACTCTCAAAATTTACTAATGGAATATCTCTCAATTGACTGCTGGGCTGCCGTCGTAGGGGGCAGTCTGGGTGCAATGCAAGCAATGCGATGGTCTGTGCGGTACCCCAGCAAGCTGCGAAATAGCATTATCATTGCTTCTGCAATGAAACTATCTGCGCAAAATATTGCATTTAATGAAATGGCCAGACGAGCAATTAAATCGGATCCAGACTTTCGGTTGGGAAACTATGTAGACTACGATACAAAGCCTATCCAAGGGCTGGCATTAGCTCGGATGATAGGACATGTCACTTATCTCTCCGATCAATCAATGGGCAAAAGATTTGGTCGCGAGCTCCGCGATAACCCAATCTTAGGAGATCAGCTATCACCACGTGAATTTGAGGTCGAAAGTTATCTGCGATACCAGGGTGAAAAATTTGCTAAGTATTTTGATGCTAATTCTTACATTTTACTTACAAAAATTTTAGATTATTTTGACTTTTCGGGGAATAGAAACAATAACCCAGTGGCAACTTTTAAGTCGGCAAAATGTAATTTTTTAGTAGTGTCGTTTACCAGTGACTGGAGATTCCCGATAAAACGTTCCAGAGAAATTGTTGATGCCCTGATTGCAGCCGGAAAAAACGTTGCATATGCAGAAATAGAATCCGATCAGGGTCACGACGCTTTCCTATTGCCCAATAAACGCTATGAGGGCATTTTCCGAGGATACCTCGCCCTAGTCGCTAATAGAATTGATTGGCGTAGCCCATGACTCCCGAGATGAATTTTGTATGTCGCCGGATAAAGCGAGGTTCACGAGTTCTCGATCTAGGATGTGGTAGCGGGGAGTTGCTCGGAATTTTGCGTGAGAAGTATAATATTCGTGGCTATGGCTTAGAAATCGATCCTCAGAGTATTCAGGCATGCATTGACAATGGGATCAATGTGATCGAACAAGATCTTGATTCAGGTTTAGGAAATTTTCCCGACTGCAGCTTTGACAGCGTGGTCATGACTCAGGCACTGCAGGCAATGCGTTACCCCCACTTAATCTTAGATGAGATGCTTCGTATAGGGAGAGAATGTATTATCACCTTCCCAAATTTTGGCTATTGGAAGATACGTCTCTACCTTGCTACAAATGGTCGCATGCCAGTCACTAAAGAGCTAGCTTATCAATGGTATGATACTCCCAACATTCATTTCTTTACTCTGACCGACTTTGAGGAATTTTGTAACAAAAAAAGCATTAAAATACTGAGTCGACAGTTTTTTTCTAACCGTTTTCCAGATATATTCATGAAAAAAATGTGGCCTAGCATGTTTGCAGCGACTGCTGTATTTCAGCTTGCCCGATGAACGATACTTATTATCTCCGAATTATGAACAGAAAGTTGTGCTTACTATCGTTGCTATTATTTTTTCTGACTCCGGGCTTTGCAAAAGAGTTAAATACAGAGAATCTTAAGCAACATGCCGACCTCGAGATTTATTACAGTGCTTTTCCCAGCTCTTTCATTTCACCCAAGATCGCTAATTCTAATCAAATTATTCAGAGAAAAGATTTGGGTATCGTCAATATCGTTGGGCTGAAAAGGTATGGAAATTATGTTCCCCTAGCTATTCATGGAAATGTGAAAAATATCTTTCAGCAAGAGCAGATACTAAATTTCAATCTGGTTCAGGAAGGCGACGCACTGTATTATCTTGCCTCATTTAACTACGAGAACGAAGACTTCCTTACCTTCAGTATCTGGATAAAGCCTCACTCAGCAACACAAGAAAATCAGATTAAATTTCAAAAAATTATGTATATCGATTAATTACCAAAAAAACCAGTTATGGATATAGTTCTAGCTAGCAGTAATCAAGGCAAAATCAAAGAGTTTCAACAAATGTTTGATAACTTTAATTTATCGGTAATACCGCAAGATATTCTTGGCATTGATTCAGCTGAGGAAACTGGCCAAACATTTTTGGAAAATGCTCTCATTAAAGCTCGTCATGCCTCCGCACTCGCGTCACTGCCAGCGATTGCCGATGATTCAGGGTTAGAAGTTGATTGTTTAAATGGTGCTCCAGGCGTAATGTCTGCAAGGTTTGCTGGAGAAGACAGCTCTGACGAGGAGAACAACCACTATCTTATGGAGCTCCTGAAAGATATTCCCATCGTCAAGCGGACGGCCAGATATCACTGTACAATCGTTTATCTTGAAAAACCCTCTCAATCAAACCCAATTATATGCCAGGGAAGCTGGGAAGGTATAATAGCCGATGAAAGTTTTGGCGCAGGTGGATTTGGTTATGACCCCCTATTTATTGTAAAAGATTTTGGGCTTCGAGCCTCAGAGCTTCGACCAGCAGAAAAGAATAAAATTAGCCATCGAGGTCAAGCTATGGCCAAATTAATGGATGCCCTTAGCTCACGCAGAATACGTCCCGAGTAATTCATTAGGAGTAAAAAAAACCATTTATCTTTCAAATCTCCAGTTACCTGAGTTGTCTCTCTATGTCCACATACCTTGGTGCATAAGAAAGTGTCCCTACTGCGATTTCAACTCGCACATTGCTCCAAATGAAATACCCGAAAAGGACTATACAGACAAACTTTTAGAAGACTTCCAACAAGATTTACTTTGGGTACAGGGCAGGAAAATTAGCTCCATATTTTTTGGAGGTGGCACACCAAGTCTGTTTTCAGGACAATCGATTAGACGCGTAATTCAAGCAGCTGAAAAATTGGTAGGCTTTGAAGATGATATAGAAATAACACTGGAGGTAAATCCTGGAACAGCAGAACAGTCTCGCTTTAAAAGCTACGCTCAATCTGGAGTCAATAGGCTGTCCATTGGTGCTCAAACTTTCAACGAGAATCATCTAACAAGCTTGGGACGAGTTCACAATAGTCAAGAGGCCCTCCAAGCAATTGAATCCGCCAAAAATAGTGGCTTTCACCGCATTAATGTCGATCTTATGCATGGTCTAAAATACCAAACCGTAGAAGATGCTCTCCAAGATCTTGCTTGGCTTGTTGACGCGCAGGTGGAGCACATATCCTGGTACCAGTTAACCATAGAGCCCAATACGGTTTTCTACTCCGACCCTCCCTTGCTTCCCAACGAAGACGTGCTTTTTTCGATTCAGCAGGCAGGACTTAACGCATTGAGTGAAGGTGGCTATGAGCAATACGAAGTTTCAGCTTTCACTAAGCCAGCGGGCGAAAGTCGTCATAATGTTAATTATTGGAAATTTGGTGACTACATTGGGATCGGAGCGGGTGCTCACGGGAAGATTACTTTTTTAGACACGCAAGATATTATCCGCACTCAAAAAACACGTCAACCAAAGCGATATATGAAAAATAGTAAAGGTATAGTAGCCCGACAAAAATCCGTCCCCATTGAAGAACGACCGCTGGAATTCATGATGAATGCCCTCCGGTTAAGGAAAGGTGTCCCGTCATCTTACTACGCAAAACGAACAGGATTGCACATAGATAGCGTATTACCCACTTTTAACAAATTAAGACAGGATGGTTTTTGGGTAAGCGATAGTAACAAAATTGGTACATCTCCATTTGGTTATCGGTTCCTGAACCAAGTTATTCAAAACTTTAGTTGACCCAAGATATGGGACTCTGATAACGTCCACTGATAGTTGTTCGTCACAAATTTTCCCAAAGCTAAGATCTTGCTCGCTTAATGCTACTCATACAGGCTAAATCAGATTGTCGTAACAACACTAAGCTTACCTAAACGCAGGAGTAATCAAGATATGACAGAAAACCTCTTACATGTAACAGATGCCAGTTTCGAAAATGATGTTTTACAATCCGAGGTCCCTGCTTTAGTTGATTTTTGGGCCGCTTGGTGCGGCCCCTGTAAAATGATTGCTCCCTTAGTCGACGAAATCTCTGAAGAATATGCTGGCAAGATAAAGGTCTGCAAAATGGATGTTGATAGCAATCCAGAGACATCAGTAAAATTCAATGTGCGAGGGATACCTACCCTATTAATTTTTAAAAATGGCAATATTGAAGCCACTAAAGTAGGAGCGCTCTCAAAGGCACAATTGGTGGAATTTGTTGAAGGTTGCTTGTGACAGCATTGAATTTCAAACTGATGTAAGTGGAAAAACATGTTGCGCTTTTTATTTTATCCATATACTCTATCATTTCGTTACGCTAGTATTTATCTGACTCAAGCAACTTTTTATCCTTTTATTGAAAACTATCTCAGGGTTAGACCCATTGAACAAGAAGCAAGCGCGCCGTCAACTATAGCTTGCAACCTTAAATCCCGCCTATGAACTTATCTGAACTTAAAGTAAAACCGATCGATGAGCTAATCCAACTTGCGCAGTCATTGGGCTTGGACAACTTAGCTAGATCTCGCAAGCAAGACATGATCTTTTCACTTCTAAAGCGTCACGCAAAGGGCGGCGAGGATATTTACGGTAATGGTGTCCTTGAAATTCTGCCTGATGGCTTTGGTTTTTTGCGATCCAGTGGTTCATCTTACTTAGCTGGACCAGATGATATTTATGTCTCACCCAGTCAAATCAGACGCTTTAATCTTCGTACGGGAGACGCAATAGCCGGGAAGATTAGACCTCCCAAAGATGGCGAACGCTATTTCGCTATGTTGAAGGTTGATGAGATAAACTTCGATACTCCCGAGAACGTGCGTAACAAAATTCTTTTTGAAAATCTTACGCCCCTTTTTCCTGACGACCGTTTAACATTGGAATCTGGCAATGGCTCTACTGAAGATCTAACTGGCCGCATCATCGACCTAATAGCACCTATAGGACGAGGGCAAAGAGGGCTGATAGTAGCTCCACCGAAGGCCGGCAAAACAATTATGATGCAGCATATTGCGCAGTCAATCATTCGTAATAATCCAGATTGCTACATAATCGTGTTGCTGATAGACGAAAGGCCTGAAGAGGTGACTGAAATGCAACGTACAGTCAGAGGCGAAGTCGTCGCCTCTACCTTCGATGAGCCACCCAATCGGCACGTACAAGTGGCAGATATGGTGATTGAAAAGGCTAAACGTTTGGTGGAACACAAGAAAGATGTGGTGATCCTGCTAGACTCAATAACCAGACTAGCTCGCGCCTACAACACGGTCATACCCTCTTCGGGAAAAGTTCTTACCGGTGGCGTTGATGCGCATGCTCTTGAAAAACCGAAGCGTTTTTTTGGGGCAGCGCGCAACATTGAGGGAGGTGGAAGTTTAACTATTATTGCCACCTCGTTAGTTGATACCGGTTCCAAGATGGATGAAGTGATCTATGAGGAGTTCAAAGGAACGGGGAATATGGAACTCCATCTTGATAGAAAGATAGCAGAAAAGCGAGTTTATCCTGCAATTAATATTCGCCGATCAGGCACTCGAAGAGAAGAGCTACTAATTGACGAGGTCGAACTCCAACGAATCTGGATCCTAAGAAAACTTCTCCACGATATGGAAGATCTTACCGCGACCGAATTCATGGTAGAAAAACTCAAGGGATTCAAAAATAATCATGAATTCTTTGATTCGATGAAACGCAAATAGCGCTCCCGCCGAGAGATGTTTGGAGGCTAAAGTGCGACCAAACAAACCAATAGTATGAAATACGCCGACCTCAGAGACTTTCTCAATTTCCTTGAGCAGAAGAATGAATTAGTAAGAATTTGTCGACCAGTTGATCCTTTCTTGGAAATTACCGAAATAAGTGATCGAACCCTGCGAGCAAGAGGACCTGCCTTGCTCTTTGAGCGTCCCAAAAATCATCATATTCCAATACTCAGCAATTTGTTTGGCACCCCAGAACGAGTAGCAATGGGAATGGGAATGGAAAGTGTTGAGGACCTTCGCCACATCGGCGCTCTGTTAGCATTTTTAAAAGAACCAGATCCACCAAAAAGCCTGAGCGAATTCTGGGAAAAACGCCATCAATTTAGACAGGTACTTAACATGCCAACAAAGGTGCTCAAAAGGGCGCCATGCCAGGAAGTGATTTTAGAAAAAGAAGACGCTAATCTTGACAATATACCTATCCAAACGTGTTGGCCAGGAGATAAGGCTCCCCTGGTTACATGGGCGCTGGTAGTGACCCGCGGTCCCTATAAAGAGCGGCAAAACCTTGGCATTTATCGCATGCAGAAGCTAAAAAAAAATAAGCTTATACTGCGCTGGCTGGCACACCGAGGAGGCGCGCTAGACTATCAAGATTGGCAAAGAGAATATCCTAATAAGCCATACCCAGTTTCAGTCGCACTTGGCGCTGACCCGGCTACCACGCTGGCAGCAGTGACGCCTATACCCGACACTCTCTCTGAGTACGCCTTTGCAGGCCTCCTGCGAGGTGGAAAGACACATGTCGTTGACTGTGTCGGGAACAACCTTCAGGTCCCTGCTACTGCAGAATACATTCTGGAGGGGCATATTCAGCCAGGCGAAACTGCAGAAGAAGGTCCCTTTGGAGACCACACTGGGTACTATAATGAGACAGAGCGCTTCCCCGTATTTACCATTGATAGGATTACTCATCGCAGCAACCCTATATACCATAGCACTTATACTGGGAGACCGCCCGACGAGCCCGCTATCTTGGGAGTGGCTCTAAATGAAGTATTTATTCCCATACTACAAAAACAGTTCCCCGAGATCGTTGACTTTTACTTACCCCCTGAAGGCTGCTCTTATCGTCTGGCAATAGTAAGTATTAAAAAACAATATCCTGGCCATGCTAAAAGAATAATGATGGGCATCTGGTCTTTTCTTAAGCAATTCATGTATACCAAGATCGTCATCGTAACTGACGAAGACATCAATATTCGTAGTTGGGAGGATGTGGTTTGGGCAATTACCACTCGCATGGACCCAATTCGAGATACGGTAATGCTAGACCAAACGCCAATAGACTATTTAGATTTTGCCTCACCCAAATCAGGGCTTGGATCGAAGATGGGTATGGATGCAACCAACAAATTGGACGGGGAAACTGAGCGAGACTGGGGCAAACCTATTGTAATGAGTGAAAATGTCAAATCCAGAGTGGACAATATATGGGAATCGCTGGGTATAACCCTAGAGTGACTATAATAACTAAGAGTGAGATGCAAAATTAAAACCCTTAACAACCAATTCCAACTATTCAAAACCAGACGCTTCTTGCCACTATTTGTTACTCAGTTTCTCGGCGCTCTTAATGACAATCTTTTCAAACAAGGCCTGCTTATCATTGTGGTAAGCCAAATGGTTTTGGTTGCGGGTAACAGCGCAGACTTTTTCACGAATCTGGCTGCAGGACTTTTCATCCTCCCATATTTCCTTTTCTCAACAACAGCCGGTCAACTAGCCGATAGTTATGACAAAGCAATGCTTATCAGGAGAATTAAATTAGCCGAGATGCTCATCATGACAGTGGGGGCTTACTCGCTTTATTCCTTAGATCTCAACTTAATGCTCATGGTTCTTTTCCTGCTCGGTTTACAGTCGACTTTTTTTGGGCCGATTAAATATGCAATTATTCCTCAGCATCTCGAACCAAGCGAACTCCTAGCAGGCAATGCTCAAGTGGGAATGGGTACTTTTGTATCAATCTTGTTGGGCACACTTATCGGTGGGTGGCTCGTTACTATGCCCAGTGGGCGAATTATGCTGGGCATTGCCACAGTATCGGTCGCAACCATAGGCTGGTTATCGAGCACCGCAATTCCGGCCGCGCCACCTTATGGTTCGGCTCCACCCAGTTGGAATCCGTTACGTGATTCGTTGAATAACTTTGTAATGGCCCGACAAAATAAAACCGTGTTCTTTTGCGTTTTGAGCATATCTTGGTTTTGGTTGTTTGGGAGTTGTTTCTTAACGCAGGTACCAAATTTCGCAGTGAAAAATTTGCAGGGGGAGCCGTTATTGAGCTCTATACTGATAGCAGCTTTCATAATCGGAGTTGCGATGGGCTGTCTATTGTGCACTAACTTATCTGGAAAACGTGTTGAGCCAGGTATCATTCCCCTCGGGGCATTTGGATTAAGTCTATTCAGCGTCGACCTTTACCAAAGCTTTAATACTTACGCGGACACCCCCGGCAGAGAATCATTGATTTCTATAATGACTTTTCTGCAAATGACCAGCGGACTCCATATTTTAGTGGATCTAATCTTGATCGGTGCTTTCGGAGGTTTATATATTGTGCCCCTCTATGCCATGATTCAAGAAAGGACCGAAAGCGAAAAACGCGCTAGGATGATTGCGTTAAACAATATTATTAACGCTTTATTCATGGTGCTAGGTAGCGTCTTGGGGATTATTTGCCTTGCTGTCTTAGGCTGGAGCATACCCGAATTCTTCTTATTTATGGCCCTATTAAATGCGGTCTTTTCATGCCTCATCTTCTCCGTGGTTCCCGAGTTTTTTGAACGTTGTAAGCTTTGGCTAAAACCCAGTATTTTTGCCCTTAAAAGGTTTTTCTTTGGTCGTACATGAGATCCTAGCAAAATAAATCCAACAACCAATGTTTGAAGTCAAGCACTGCCGCATCATGTTTTATGGGTGAATTTTAGCTTATACTAGTTGCCAAAGCGCCTTAATTTTATGACGTCGTTTATAATAAATTGATGAATTAGATTCGTTCCAAGGTAGTTAAACGACAATGATTGAAAAAAAGACAACAATCACCCTCTTAGTGACTGGTCTTGGACTACTTTTTATTTGGGCACTCGTTTACCTAAGACCGGCCCCAGAGCAAATCGAACGTCCAAAACCAAGCCCGTTGAGCGTAGACATTATAGAAGCTCGACCAGGCCAACACCGCATAGAGGTTTTTTCTCAGGGAACCGTCGCGCCAAAACGCGAAGCCCAGTTGGTAGCCCAAGTCTCAGGACAAATTAAATCTGTATCAGACAACTTTGCTAATGGCGCTTTCTTTTCGGAAAATGAGTTGCTTATTCAGATCGAACCCATTGACTATGAATTAGCTTATACAATCGCCAGTGCTGCGGTAGCGAACGCCGAAGAACAGGTTGCTATAGAAAAAGGCCGAAGTCGTCAGGCAAAACGGGAATGGCGAGACCTAGGTGACAACCAAGCAAATAACCTATTTCTCAGAAAGCCTCAACTTAACGCCGCTCTTGCGAACCTAGCCTCAGCGGAGGCTGAGCTGGAAAGGGCGAAGCTCAATATAACGAGAACCACCATCAGAGGAGCATTTGACGGCAGGATTAAAAGCACCTTAGTCAATGTGGGTCAGTTCGTTGTACCTGGAACACCGCTGGCTTCAGCATATGCTATCGATGTGGCAGAAGTCCGACTCCCGCTTACCAAGTATCAGGCAGAATTAATCAACCTACCATCTGGCAGGCATATCCCATCGAAAGAAGAGTTGCCGATCGTCGAAATATTGGGTGCAGCAGGCAATAGCAAACATACTTGGAAAGGAGCTATCGTTAGGACAGACGCATCAATCGACGTTAGAAATCGTATGATTTATGCCATAGCCGAATTTAAGCATCCATATCCTTCACCCGCATCAATAAATTCTCCCTCGCTGGAAGTGGGTCGCTTTGTTGAAGCCAAGATATTTGGGAAAACGCTCAACGACGTAGTTGCACTCCCAAAAGATTGTATTTACAGGTCAACACAAGTTCTCAGGGTTTCTAAAGAAAATACAATAAACTTCACCGATGTGCAGATCATTCAACAGACTGACGATATGGTTCTGGTTCGAGGGATCGAGGAGGGGATGCGTATCGTGATTTCTCAAATAACTGATCCTTATGAGGGAATGGCCATATCACCCTCGGCCCCAGCCATCGCGTCCAACCTACTTGAAATCCGACACAGAATCGATAAAGCCTTATGAGAATAATGACATCTTGGTTTGTTCGCGACCCAGTGGCGGCGAACCTACTGATGATTCTTATTTTGGTGGGCAGCGTCTTCGGGAGCTTAAAAATAGGCAAAGAATTCTTCCCGAATATTCCTGCTGACTATATCAATATAACAAAGTCTTACCCAGGTGCCGGGCCTACAGAAGTCGAAGAACAGATCATTATTCCGATAGAAGAAGCCATCTACAACCTAGAGGGTGTAGCAGAAATTGATTCGGTCGCAAACCGAGAATATGCCCGAGTTGGCGTAGAGGTGGAAGTTGGCTACGACAGGGATACGCTAGTCAATGAAATAAAGACCCGAGTCAATGCCATTACGACCTTTCCGGAAGATTCTGAAGAAGAGAGCGTCGTTCCCCAAGATAAGCGAACGATCGTTATGAGGCTTGCTGTACATGGAGCCATTGACAAAAGAGTATTGAAAAAATTCGCGCAAAAAATCCGAGACGATATTGCGAGGTTGCCGGCAATAGAATCCGCGGAACTATTAGGCGAAAGTCGGCCACAGATCGAAATCGAATTATCCGAACTAGATATGCGTCGCTATGGAATATCCTTCGAGCAAGTTACCTACGCTATCCGTCGATCCTCACTCAATGTGGCAGCCGGATCGATAGAGGGGGAAAGGGGCACAATTCAACTGCAGGCCCGTGGGCAATCATACACGGAAGAAGACTTCCGGAATATAGCAGTAGCTAGCCCCCTTGATGGTGCAATGATTAAGTTACGAGACGTCGCGACGATTCGAGAAACGGAGGAAAGAAAAAACTTTTTAATGCGATTCAATGGCGAAAATGCCGTACAAATTGACGTAATTATCGGCTCGCAGATCCCGGATGTCCAAGCTTCAGCTAATGCGATAAGGGAATATATTAAGACTCAAAGCGATTTACTGCCCCCCATTATCAAGATTGATCCTATCATGGACCTCTCAAAACCCTTCTCGGACCGGTTGAATCTCTTATCTGAGAATGCCCTCGGTGGCCTTGTTCTTGTCTTCATTGTGCTCATGCTATTTCTCAATCCGATGCTAGCATTCTGGGTCTCAGCTGGAATTGGCATAGCATACGCCGGTGCGCTCTGGGTTCTGCCGAGCGTTGGCGTCAGCATCAACATGCTCTCAATGTTTGCCTTCTTGCTGATTCTAGGAATCGTAGTAGACGACGCTATAATTGTCGGTGAAAGCATCTATAGGTATAAAGAGAATGGTTATGAGGGGGCAGATGCGTCAGAGCTGGGCACGCATGCAGTACTGAAACCGGTTACGCTGGCCGTAATCAGTACCATGATTATCTTCGTCCCAATGCTTTTCTTGCCAGGCGCATGGGCAAAAGTCGCTTACTCGATACCAATGGTTACCCTTGTAGCATTGAGTTTTTCGCTAATAGAATCGTTACTTATTCTTCCTTACCACTTAGTAAAGGTAAAAGTTGAAACCGTCCCCAAAAATCCATTGGCAAAATACCTGCAAGCCACAAGAAAAAAGTGTGCTGATTCTTTGTCAAATTTTGCCACCAATATTTATCGGCCATTCTTAAAAAATGCTCTCGACTGGAGATATCTGACCGTGCTCTCGTTCTTCCTAGCGCTTGCTATCTCTATTACTCTGGTCAGCGCCGGCTACATCAAACAAGCATTCTTTCCCAATGTGCCAAACGATTTCATAATACTGACCATTCGAATGCCCGATAGTTATCCGCGTGACAACCTTTTCAGCCTAGTAGAGCGAGGAGAAAACGCACTGAAAGCAATTGAAACTGACTCAGAGCTTGTATCAAGTCGCGAAAATTCCGCGTTCGTCAAAAGTGCTATCACTTTGCTAAACAATCAAGAAATAACAATCTTTGCATCACTGACCCCCGGAACAAGCAATAAAACTGATCCGACCTTGATAGGCGAACGATGGATATATCATATTGGAGCTATACCAGAAGCTGAAGAACTTCGGACGGCAGCTACCTTCGGCCCACCTACGTTTGATGACTTTTCTGTGCTTCTCCTATCTGATGACAATAAACAACTTGCCGAGGCAGGTGAGTTTATGAAGAGCGCGCTCTCCAATATCGCCGGGGTTACGCGGATTCGGGACGATGCCCAAACTGGGAACAATGATCTCAATATTGAACTGCTTCCATACGCCAATAACCTGGGAATCAGCTTAATGGATGTTGCTAGTCAAGTCCGCCAGGGCTTTCATGGTGACAAGGCACAACGGATCGCCAGAGGGCGAGATGACATGCAAGTGATGGTGAAGTACCCAGAGGAGGATCGCAGAAAAGTTGAAACGTTGACTGAAATGCGTATCCGCATTACCGATGAGGTAGAGGTGCCTTTTAATGCAGTAGCCAAAATAAATTATGTCTCGGGCTATTCCAAAATAACGCGAGATAATCGACAAAGAAGTATGCGGATCACTGCCTGGGCGGCAGACGAGAAAATCGATAACAACCAAATATCTGGGATAGTATTCAAGGATATCGCTCCAGAGTTATCGAGACGATATCCTGATGTAACCATTCGAAAAGATGGCGGGGGCAAGGAGCAAGATAATTTTTACCGCGACGCTTGGAGGGATTTTTCTATTGCGTTAATAGTTATTTATAGTCTCATGGCAATCGCTTTCAAGTCTTATCTGAAGCCACTGGGCATACTTTCAGCTGTGCCGTTTGGTATTATGGGTGCTCTCTTTGGACACCTTATAATCGGCATCGAATTTTCGCTTTTTTCTTTCTTGGGAGTATTTGCAGCCTCGGGAGTGGTAGTCAACGATAATCTAGTCCTCATTGAGAGGATCAGTGAGCTTCGGCGCAATGGCCTATCGCTAACAGACGCATTGCAGCAGGCAGGCGAGGACCGTTTCCGACCTATTGTACTCACATCTATTACGACCTTTGTCGGGCTAGTGCCAATCCTGTTAGAGACAAGTATGCAGGCTCAGTTTCTGATCCCGATGGTTACGTCTCTCGCATTCGGGGTGCTTTTTGCATCTTCAGTAACACTTCTATTTGTTCCATGCATCTATCTTTTGGGTGCTCGCGCAAAGCACCGATGGTTAGCTATTGCCAGCTTGGAGGAAACGTCTCTGGGCAGTTCGTGAGCCTAGTCTCCAGAGCTACCGCTCTCTTTCGAATTCATGCTTTTGAAAAAAATCGAAAATAGGTTAGAATCGCCGCGCCCATAGTATATTGAGATTTCAGCGCAATAGCTCAATCTGTGACAAGAGGTGCAGCTATTTTGGGTATTTACGAGGGAACGTAATCCTGATCAGTATGCCATTCTGAGCTGTGAATGTTATACCAGAAGGGGTCCCATAAATTTCGGAAGCAAAAGGCATCAATGCTGCTTCCCCTGATCGGAATAACCTGTGTCATTTTCGAACTATCTCAGACGCCTAGCGCAGCCAGCGAATATCCCGCTTTTACTGGAGATAAAACGGGGTCTTGAGAAAGAAAATCTGCGAGTTACCCCGGAAGGATATTTATCGGAGAAGAAACACCTCCCAGAGCTCGGTTCAGCACTGACCCATCCATCCATTACCACGGACTTCTCTGAAGCCCTACTGGAATTCATAACAAGACCATCGGATAGTATTGACCAAGTCTTCGAAGAACTTGAAGAAATCCAGCGCTATACATATGCGAGGTTGTCAGATGAGTTGTTATGGGTGAGTAGTATGCCATGTGTGATAGACGATGACTCTCAGATACCTATTGCTCACTTCGGCGATTCAAATGTTGGTCAGATGAAACATATCTACAGAGTAGGCTTAGGAAATCGATATGGTCGCTCGATGCAAGTCATTGCCGGCATTCATTACAACTTTTCAGTCTCTGATAGGTTTTGGAGACACTTGATGACGACCTGTAATAGCACTATTGATATTGATGCCTTCAGAACAGGCGGCTACTTGTCGCTAATAAGAAATTTCAGGCGCCAGTCGTGGCTGCTGCTATACCTTCTTGGCGCCTCCCCTGCAGCCAGTCACAGTTTCACAAACCAGTTAACACCAAAATTGTCTCACTTTAATAGTGACCAGGAGACCCTTTATAGTCAGTTCGGAACCTCGCTACGCATGGGAGATCTTGGATACCAAAGTGCCGCCCAAGCTGCACTGAGTGTAAAATATAACTATCTTGATGAATATATTGCAGATCTTAGGCGAGGACTCGATCGTGTATATTTTCCATATAAGAAAATCGGCAAGAGAGATACAAATTCTAAGTATCTTCAGCTAAACACCCATCTGTTACAAATCGAAAATGAGTTCTACAGCGTGATTCGTCCCAAATGTGTGTCCCAGTCGGGCGAACCGCCGCTTCATGCACTTAAAGATCGAGGCATCCAATATGTCGAAATTCGCTGTTTAGACCTCAATCCATTCCTGCCAAATGGAATTGACAAGCAGACAATTCATTTTTTAGACGTGTTTTTATTATATTGCCTGTTATCAGACAGCCCCTACTCAAGTATTGAGGAGCAATCTGATATTGCTTTCAACCACGATGCAACGGTCTACCGAGGAAGAGATAGCTCGCTCTGTTTGAGAAAAGAAAATTTACGACTAACGATAAGCGACTGGGCTAAGCAAATTTTGGAGCAAATAAAACCTATTGCTAATCTTATGGATCGCGCGCATCGAAGTACAGATTATGCCAAAGCAGTCAATGAAATGGAAAGTAGGATCCTAGATAGTAGTAAGACACCCTCAGCAATGATTCTTGAGCAACTGCGGTCAAATAACGAAAGCCACCAAGAATTTGGCATACGGATGGCTAAGGAACACACCGATTATTTTTTAAAGCAAAAACTAGACGAAGGTACTATAAAAAAATATTCAAAGTTAGCTCAAAACTCAATAGCCGAGCAGCTAAACATAGAAAAACATGACATATTGACTTTCGATCAGTATTTATCCCAATATTACGATCAATGAGATCACATTATACCGACAAGCACATATGAATGCCTTACAGTTACCGAATTATTAATCTAATCACGGCTCTCGGATGCGGAATAGCGCTCCTTTTCGCCGTTTTATACCTTCAAGAGCAGTTAGGACTGAAGCCTTGTTATCTATGCATTACACAGCGGTTTTTTGTTACCGCTACAGGTTTGCTATTTTTGCTAGCTACCATACATAACAATTTTGGGCTCCCAAGATTTATTTACGCCAGTCTGAGCTGTA
>CAJWMT010000059.1:0-15736 GCA_913044275.1 uncultured Cellvibrionales bacterium | reverse complement strand
GTTGCTTTTTCATTGATTAATGGGCCAGTTTTTAAATGAAGAAATGCCATATGGGTCGTTAGCTGATCGTTATACTATAGCTCGGGTTTTGAGGAAGAAAACCTCGGCGATGTGCTTGCCTGCAACCTTTCGAGGCCGACTAAATTGAATTTGACCCTCCTCATTGGTTGTTGACCGGCTTGACTAATTGCCACGCCGCAGAGAATTAATAATAATCCCCCTATCAAACTTGGTGATATCTCGTCTTTAAGAAAAAGTGCCCCGAATACAACTGCCCAAGCCGGACACAAATAGCTTACGTTGCTTAGGAAAATAGGCCCCGCATCTCGAATGATTCTAATGCGAATCAAGTTAGCAACAGCTGTCGGAACAATACCAAGAAGTAACAGAACGCCGACGGTTTCGTTTGAAACGGGGGCTGGAATGCCCTCTATCCCAAGAGCAATTATAAAAGAAACAAGCGCTCCTACCAGCATAGACAATGCTGAAAGGCCCACAGGGTGGTACATTGAAAGATTCTTAAGAAGAACAGAACTCATCGCATAACAGCTGGCGGCGAAAAGGCAAGCTAGTAGCCCTGCTAATTCGACAGAGTTGCCAAGGCTAGTGTTTTTCCCGATATTGAAAAGTAATAAAATCCCAAAAAATCCAACGCTGAACCCCATAATCTTTTGCTTTGTGACGATCTCATCTGGCACAAAATAATGGGACAGAGGAAGGGCAATTAGCCCAGCAGACGCCATTGAAACCCCCGCAACGCTCGAGCTGACATGTTGTTGACCCCAGCTCAGAAGAAAAAACGGAATTGAAGTATTCAACACCCCCAGAAGCATCAAGCCCTTCCAGTTTCTGGTCGATCCTGTGTGTAATTTAAAGCCTTGAAATGCCCAAAGCAGGCACATAAACGCTGCTGCTGCACTCATCCTAGCCGCAACAAGCCACCCCGGAGAAATTCCTCTTAGCGCCAGCTCAATAAGAAAGAATGCGCCACCCCAAATTATGCTCAGTATAATGAGCTGAATCCAACTGGATGTGGAAGCGCCGAGCGTTTTACCTGAACAACGTTGATCTGTTGGTTGCGAAACAATTGTTTTCATCCTTCTACTACGTGTCTACCATGTTCGTTAGGTCATTTTCCTTATAACCACCTTAGATTGGTTGGAACATTTAATGATGCTTATTGTGACTGCGACAATTCAATAACCAATCGCTCGTCGATTAGATGATCCACTCCACAAAAATTGATTAGCCTTGTGATTATAACTAAAAAAGCAAGGAGAAAAGTGAGTCTCAATTCATTGCCTCTTGTCAGATGATATGAAAGAATGGTTTAAGGGTTGGCTCAAGATTTATCAAAGCCGAACGATTTTTTGGCGAAGTTGCTTTCAACATAACAGCGATTTTCAATTTAAATTGACGAAAAAGCTTTCCTACTGAGAACTTTTTGATGGAAAAAAAAACTCCTGCGCCGCCACCCATTGCTTCGGTGACTCCATTAGATGTAAGACTGGGCCTGACAAGTGATAGCGATGTCAACTTTCCGCTCCGCTGGGGGATAGTAGGGGCCGGTGAGATTTCTCGCCAGTTTGTATGCTCTTCGCGCGAGTGCTCGGGAGCAACAATGGCTGCTGTTGCCTCACGGTCGCTCGATACGGCAAGCGCATTTGCGGGTGCGCATGGCGTTGAAAAGGCTTATGGCAGCATCGAGAGTATGTTGGCTGCTCCCGATTTGGATATTGTGTATGTCGGCACTCCCGATAGCTTGCATAAAGAGCACTGTCTGATGGCGATTGCTGCCGGAAAGCACGTCCTGTGTGAAAAATCGCTTGCCCAAAATGTTGCGGATGCGGACGAGATGTATGCTGCAGCGGAACAAAAAAATGTCATGCTTCAGGATGGCGTGTGGTCTCGATTCTTTCCCGCAGTCGAGCATGCGCGGGAACTCCTAGAGGAGGGCGCCATAGGTGAAGTAGTTATGGTGCAAGCGGATTTTGACCCATTGTACACGCTCCAGGCAGTTGTGCTGGCCTACGGTGTGGAGTCAAAACCCATAAAAATCCAAGTGGCTGGAAAGAGAGGGGGACCAGGAGGCGCCATCCTCGAATTTGACAATGATCGGTTTGCTAATCTTACGTTTATTGCTTTTCCGAGCGAGTTTCCGGAAGTATTTGAAATTACTGGAACTCACGGGCGCATAACTTTGGAACAACCCGGGCATTGCCCGACCGGACTTACAGTAAGGATACCATCGGTGACCCCGTCTCGTTACTTGGGTGGAAACACGCCATCGCCGTCGCATAGGTTTGAATACCCACTGCCTGACTCAATTCGTCTCCCTGGAGGCTTTGTCAATCAAGAAGGTTTCTACTATATGACTGAAGCCATACATCGATGCTTGGCCGCAGGCTTGCGCGAATGCCCGCAATTCGGACGAGCCGAGTCAATGCATCTGTTAGAGTTGCTTCACCGTGTTAATAGTCAGAGGTCGTACAACCCTATCCTAGATCTATGAACATCCCGACCAAATGATAGGGGACGCGATGAAAGTAGCCTAGGTTCAAGCAGGACACATTCCCGCTGTCTTTGTTTCAGGTTTGGGTTCAGCCTTGTCTGGGCCCTCTGAGGATTAATTTTTATTTGGGGATATTTCTTCCGCTTTTTGCGATGATAGACTATGTCTAACCTTGAAACTTTCCTCCAATAAAGTTGCCCTCAAACGAAGCGCCCCTAGAATTAGTGTACTTGCCTTTGCCATTCATTTTTCCGTTTCGCCACTCCCCTTTGTAAACAGCGCCATTAGAGAAGAGGCAAGTTCCATTGCCATGCTGTTTCCCGTCAACAAAATCCCCTTCGTAAGATGTGCCGCTAGAATGCACCGATTTACCTTTCCCCGTGCGTTTGTTGTCGAACCATTCTCCTTCATAGACATATCCACTGGGGAACTCAGCTCTTCCAGTTCCTTGTTTCTTGTCATGGACCCAAGTGCCAGAGTATTTGAATCCATAAGTGTCAATGTGCTCACCATTCCCATGTCGCTTGCCAGCATTCCAGCCGCCGTGATAGCTGGTTCCCAACCGGCAAGTGTAAGATCCCTCTCCATGAAATAGATGTTCTCTGAACTCTCCTTCATAGACGCCACCGCACATAAAGGACATTTTTTTTATCAGCTTGCGCGTCGTGGCAGCGGGATTGATTTTGTCCGGTTGTTTCATATTTATCCTTTCGTTGTGATTGCGCTGCAATGAAAACAGGAGTGTTCCGAAAAGTATTAGAACCCTATTTACGGCGCTTTACAGCAAAATTTTGTCGCATAGAAATTCTTCTAAACATCTATGATCACGTGCTTTCTAAGATAAGTTTCCGATTTTCCAATATTGAAGTTCGTGCAGCACTTATCTCATCTTTATTGGAGATGAGATCGCTTCTATTTTCCATTGAAGAGTGCAAGAGGTTGGCAATCTCCTCTGAATTCTGTGTTGCAGAGATGTGTATTTCCTCTATCTTTTGATTATTCTCATCAATGAGACGCTCATTCATTTCGTCGGTTGCCGCTTGAAGGACTGATTCATAATTGGAAGAACCTTTGTTTCGTTCAATTTGCTTTTTGTTAAAGGCGATGATTGAGTTATTCGTTTCCATGATTTTACGGTTAATAGAGATCAAGCTTGCATTGACCTCAGCCATTTCTTCGCTAATTTGAATGACAGAGCTTGTTAATGATGAACGATGTGACAAAAAATCCAGCGATGCGCTCTGATTGAAAATTTCGACGGCATCACTTTCGCTTTCTGTCTGAGGATCAAGGGCATCAAGCATGGTTTCTGATGCTGAAAAAACATCGTCAGTATTTTGGTTAATCAATTGCCGATTTCCCATGAAGTTAGCAGTATAGTTGCTAAGGATCATCATTCGATTCTCCTCAATGATTGCTCTGGATTGGTATAGCGCTGCCTTGTTATCCGTGACAATTTTTTTAAGCGCTTTGATCGATTTCCGAGACCGAAGCAAAAGGTCTTTTTGTGTGTTAGGTGTTTCAGTCATCTTTTAAAAACCCTCTTGGATTGTTCTTGGTAATAGCGTTAGTCTCATCTTCGGGAGACAAGTTTTGAAGAATGCAAAATACCATTCGCCTCTCGCAATGATACTAACGGCGAGAGGTTAATGGTAGGGCAAATCTCTCCTACTTCATCGATACTACATTTGTCAAGCATTGTGTTACATACGTGATGTGTAACCAAGCTCTGCGGTAATCGATTGGAAGCTGATAGCATGAAAAGATGATATCTAGTTTACGGAGTCGGAATGATCGCTGGTAACTGTCCTGCAAACAAAATTTCGGTTCAAATCCCAACCGGCACGCATATTCGCTTTATCGACATTAAATCTGGCATCCCTGTGAGCTGACTCGGGCAAATAAAATGACAATAGGTCTGGTGTACTAGAAAGCTGAAAAGTCCCTGTACATATTTTCTTCATCTGCGCACAATTTTGTTCCAGCCAATTCGACATGCAATGGCTTATTTGGAAGTCCGTTGATAGGATTCCTCGTCGGTCTATGGCTCCGATATTAATATTCATGGCGTAAGTGTCTGAAGCGCGCGAGCGCGAGCAATTTTTAAGATCCTGTAACTTTTTTTCTAGTCTTTCGCACCGTCTAGCATTGGCTCCAAATAAGTCAAACGCAGGTGGTTCAGCACATCTTGCATTCAAAATATTTTTGTTTGTTTTGGATATGCTTTTTTCATAACTCTGTCGATCGTGCTCTGAGATGGGCTTCTCGCACAATAATTGGATGGTCTGAGATAGACTCATCGAGCAAAAGACTAGGAGCAGAAATATTATGTGTTTCCTGGAGAAAAATTTAATATGCTACCTCCTTAATCGGGATTTAAAGATCATATTTGAGTCCTCAACTAATCTACGGAATATACGTGCGGCAACCACTATTGGGAATTTTTTCCATTTCCTGTGGGGTGAGCTTGTACCTCTCCTATCGCTTTGATGATCTCTGGAGGCTAATTCTACTCAGTTTTAATTCTGGATGTTCACTTTTGATAAAAGTGCTAAAAATTGTCAGAGTATATGGACTATTATGATGGTAAAGAGATCGTTGCAAAGGTTATGAGCGATCGGATTTTGCCTGCTGTGCGGTCGACTTGTCCTGGAAATTTGTTTAATTGACTTTATTTTTTCTGGCAAACATGGCTGGTCGCGCAGTTATAGTGCCCGATGCAATTCGAACTTTTTAAAATTAAAGTTGAGAGGAACAATCATGATTAAAGGTATAACAATTACGTGGTCGATTTTATTCTCTATTTTGGTTTTATACCTCGTTTTTGACGGTACAGTGATGCCTTCAAAACAAATTGAGACCGGATATGAAAGTGTTCCCGGTGATACAAACGTTTCACTAGAAGATCGCGCTGCGATCAAAAATGTTGTCGATGCCTATGCACTATACTGGGACAGCAACCGACCGGACAAATTCCTGGAACTGTTTTTAGATGATGCTGTAGATATCAGTTTTGGCAAAAATGGCGAGGAGGTTATCACACAAGTGAAGAGCCCTATGGCCATACAAGATGCTAAGGATCGGATGATCTTTTTCAGCGAAAATGGAATGCAGAGGCGACATATGATGTCCAGCACTTTGTTTGTTTCTCAAACAGATGACCACGCTGAGATCAATCAGTATGCAATGCTTCTTTCTACAAATAAGAAAACCAAGGTCGATGCAACTGATGAATTGAATTCGAGAGAGGTGAGCTATGATACTAGAATAATTTCTCCGATTGTTTATACCTTTGAGTTGAAAAAGACGGGCGACCTATGGAAGATATCAAGACGCACGCTCAGGCTTGATAAACCTTTAGATTTTGCCTTTTCAGGCAAGGCGAATTCTTCTAAGTGAGAGAATATTACTTTTACTTTTGTAAAATGTTTTGTCCATATTTTTAACACCGAGCGCGCTTTTTGATTAGGCGTGAATTTGGTGACGTGAAAGAAGTGCTTGAACTGGCGGTTAATAGAGGCGCAGTCCGGTGGATGGTCTGTTCAACTCCTACTTTTGGATCGAAAGAGAAAGCAATGTGTTCGGAATATTTGCTGCATAATTGCTACCCGTTTTTGACGCTGATGTTGTTGAGTAGGTAGTCTCTTTTGAGAGGGCGGTTTATGGCTCTCAGGATTGAAAATTTAAGCACTTGAAAGGATTTAATTGAAAGAATCTGCATAACAAGCCTTGAGATTTTTTAACCTCTGACCCATTGTTTGATGAATTGGATAAGCTGGTGCCGAGGATTACATTTTTGAACCACTTATTTCATTGCGACTGTCTAGCCTTTCTGGCGCAGATTCTGGCACTCTCCCTTATATAGTCATCCTCACCTAAATAAGCATTTTTTCTTTTTTCCTCTTTCATGCATTGCTCATATGGATCCGAAATGCAGCTTGCAAGAGAGATAGCTACTATTATTAACGTCGCTTTCATAAATTTAGAATTTGACAACTGTTAGTCCCACCATTTATCTCAAGACGTTTTTGGTTACACGGAACACACTGCAATTATGCAGGAAATTATCCCTCTTTCCTATGGACTAAATTCAAGAGATGATTCGACTTCAACTTTTTGAAGGCTCGAAATCTGCACGGGTTCTCGGTGGAATGCATTTTCCTTCTTGAAAGTAACTAAACGCGAAGAATACCTTCAAGCTGATGCGCTATGGGTAACATGCGGAAAATAGGAGATGCCAAATGTTAAACTTTGACATATTATCGGCTCCGATTATTCATACCATTTGTAAGGCCTATCAGCCTCAATTCTGAAATAAATAGCCATGTTAACCATATGAGTGATCAATATTAAGATTGAAATGGCTACAGCCAGCAAGGGATCACGATAATGCAAGTGTGCGCCTGCTAGATACAAGCTAAAAAATATCGTTATTGTCCAGAAGGCCATTGCCAAAAAAGCTTGAAGAGTTTTCATAAGTATTCGTAACCTAGTTGTTATCGTGTTAGTGAAGTTCCACAGTTATGTCTGATTTTAGAACTGTTTGCCATGCGAGAATGAATCCATCTTCGGATTGTTGAAAGCTGAGCACATAACTAAAATCTGAAAGGGGTTGGATGGAGCCCTCAATCAATTTGCATCGGCACTTTGCACAGCTACCCACTCGACAATAGTGAGGCCAGCTAACTCCATTTTCTAATGCGCTGCTAAGTAGTTTTTGTCCTGCCTGGACATCGAAGGTTTTGCCCGAGTTGACAATGGTCGCCGTGAAAGAGGATTTTGGTCGTTTTAATAAACCCCTTATCTTCTTAAACATACTTTTACCAAATCAGATTTGCAACTCCTCAGAGTTTGATCACTTCTCGTCTTAGCGACCAAAGAATCACCAAAATTTCATCCTTGATCGATTGTTCAATACTATTTTCCTCCAACGCGGCGATCACATCATCAACCACTGCATTGAATTCCTCTTCGGAGATATTCATTCCCTTGTGCGCGCTAATCATATCTCTACCGGTATACAGTTCTGGGCCCCCAAAACCGTTACACATAAACTCGGTCACAAGTCGTATCACCTTATCTGGATCGCTATTAATGTAGCGATTCTTCACGATTGGGTTGGCAGTATGATTTTCAAACAAACATGTCGCTATTTGTTGTATCGAACTATAACCACCTATTCTTTGATAAAGAGTAGCAGTCATAAACTTTCTCCTTGGCTTGAAAAGCTCTCAAATAAAAAAGAAATTTATGATCGGAGCATTATTGAAGATAACCCGCGATCTTATTCATATTAGCTGCGATCTCTCGCTCCGATTCGTTGGCATAATTTTTATCCCAATGATCTAGCTTTTTAATCATTAGTTTTTGCCAGAGTGCAGGTATCAGAGCTATCACAAACCCTGTGAAATAGCCCCATCCGGGATTAGGTCCGCCCACATCCTTTATCTCCCAAAAATGAGTTTCTCCTCTCACATGGTGATCACATTGCCGACCAATCTCAATGAAAAACCAGCTGGTGAAAGCCGTGTCGTTATCCCACGAGTGATGGTGTTCAATGGGCTTACCTTTTTCTCGAATTAGTCCAAAATGCTCCATATAATTTAGAGCTTCGAGCTCAAAATTAGCAATGCTCCAAACCACAAACATGCAGGAGATGCCATATATGCCCCCCGACCACACAAATAAAAAAACTGTCGGCAGGCTAAGTAAATATCCCGTTATCCATTTATTTTCTATGGAAAAAAAAGATTTATTCGTCCGCTGTAATTTATTTCTCTCCAAATCAAATGAGAATTTTGACTGTCCCATGTGTGAGAGCCAGAAATGCTTATATAGGCTTCTCCCCCTTGGGGCAGTAGCGGGATCATTTTCATGGCCCAGATCTAGATGATGGTTATAGACATGCGCGTAGCAAAAGTGTGCCGCTCCGCTCAAACCCATCATAAATCGAGAGATTAGCCAGCCCGAATTTTTAGTATGAGATAACTCGTGGCCATATATTATGCCAAGCCCGGCTAAAAGGCCCGCCGAAACAGTAGCGCCCAATAGTTCAATATCTGTGGTTTCATAGATGACCTGAAACCACCCCAAAAACAATATCGTTCCGCCCGCAGTGCCATTTACGTACCCATATATTCGCCATGCAAGTGCGCATTGGAGCGCGATGAACAGTGGCAGCATCAAGTACATTACCAGATTCTGAAGGCCCTTAACTCCATATGAGTTGCCTTGGTCATCACAGCCAGTTCCGTTTGTGTGATACTTTATAACGAGCGTATCAATTACTATGCCTAATGCAAAAAATACTAATCCCGCCCAAACCCAAATTCCGCCAGAGGCTATCCCTAGAATAGTAATGGCGGTGAGAACTGGAACTAAAAAGTACTTCACATTATTTAAAAACTTCTTCATGAATGCTTCTCCCAGACTAACTGAGCCAATCTTTTATTGAACTTTTGAGTAAAAGTTGGCTACCAACGATTATATAAAAGAAATAAAAAACTTTTTTTAATAATTTTTAATTATATAATATGCGCTTTAAGTTCGTTGGCCAACGACACCAAGTAGATACGTGATTTGCGTCCATAACTTTTTAAGGTACAAAAAAGACCTAGCATTCAATTGGTGTATTGAGCCTTCGAATATGCATAAAAAGTTTTATTGCTTTGCTTTTCGGGCTCTATTGCCTTATCCAATGAAATCTTTTGCTTATAAATGTGAGTATTGAGTTCGTAGCCATGAGCAATTTTGGCGATGTGTCAAGCAATGTTGACAAACCACTAAGTATTGTATTGACTTCGAGATATCTGAAAACACACAAAAGTTGCATTAAACTTTCACCTTATCCGCAATAGGAACATGTTATGTCTGTCAAAGTGTTTAAGCCTCATTTATTCAATCTGCTGCCGGACTTAGGGTACTCAGGTGTGGAATTGTTATCGTCTTACCTAGTTGCGCTGAAGATTGAGAAAGGAGATGTGATAGTCAAACAAGGATCCCTCGATAAAGATGTCTTTTTTCCTATGAACGGAAAATTTTCAGTATTTGAGAAGCTTAAGATTGACGATTCAGACGTGGTTTTGCAGACCGCGACATTCCCTGGTCCAAGCATTGTGGGGGAGGTCAGCATCTTAACTGATTCGGAAAGAACTGCCTCTGTGATGGCCATGGAGAAGGCAGATTGTTTAATTCTAACAAAAAAGAAGCTTGATTCCCTGATCTTGGACCATCCCGTCTTAATGGTTGAGCTGCAGAAGACCTTTGCGAGTCTCCTGTATGAACGCCAGACCAGAATGACCAATAAGGTGAAAAGTATCATTCTCACAGAGGATGAATCGGTCCAAAGCCGTTTAGATAAATTGGGGAAATTCACTGGTAAGGCCACTATAGTCAGTCAAGAATTTGCAAATGCTCTCTTTGATAAAGCATAGTTACCTCTTGCGCTTCGCCAAGGCGATCAAATTTTCAGCCACCTTAAACACCAAAAATTAGTAACCAAGTCTAAATACACCATTTAATTACGAAAGTCTTGCCTATTATTCAGCCACCCTGCTTTAGATCACAAGAGGTCAATATTGGAATCACATAGACTTGAAAGAGCTTCTGTGGGATAGTCCCAAAAATTGATTGTTTCGGGCCATGACATGAGTCGCCTATCGTTTCATCGGAAACCAGATTTTGTAAGTAATTTATCAGCAGTTTCGTTCCTACTAATTTTAGCCGCTGTACTTTATTTCTCGCCTCAAAGGCAAGCATTGGATTCGCTCAATTTTGATTTACTCACCGTTATATCGGCCGATGAAAAACCTGATCAAGCGCTTGTCATAATAGGGATAGATGATCAATCATTCGCTAATCTAAATGTTCAATGGCCGTGGCCGAGGGGTGTTCATGCGCATCTTTTGGAGCAGGTCAAAAAACAATCTCCCCGTGCTATTGTTTTTGATCTTTTATTTTCAGAACCATCTGAACCGTCCGAGGATGAGCTCCTCGCTCAGGCTATAAAGGGAGAAACGCCTGTCGTGATGGCTTCCGAGCGAGCTTTTCAGCAGACCGAGTATGCGCAAATCGTAACCGATGTTCTTCCTCTCCCCTCATTCCTTGCTTCTGGGGCGATACCTGGAGATGTGGGCATTCAAAATGACCCCGATCAGGGCGTTAGGTTGCTCCCGGGTCAAGAATCTGCGTTGTGGCGCAAGACTCTGGAAGCCATAGCTTCGAATAATGAGCCGGCGCTCCCGAATTCATCTGATTCTGCAAATAGGTATATTAAATACGTCGGGTCTCGGGGCACTATTCCGACAATATCCTATTATCAGGCGCTCTTTGCTGATGAGTTCCTCCCTAGTGATTTTTTCACCGATAAGATTGTGCTTATCGGATTCACTATGCTCACATCGCCCACTGCCAAGGGCAAGGGAGATAATCATGCTACGCCTTTTACTTTATTGGCGGGCGAGTTTACTCCAGGAGTAGAGATTCATGCCAGCGCAATTAACTCCCACCTTCAATCAAGCATCATTGAAGAGATTGATCCGCTCTATGAAGCTTTGGGAACCCTTATCGCTTTGTCAATCTCGTTAGTAATTTTTTCTCAGTTCAGCTTAGTTGCAGGTGGAGTTCTGCTCATTTTGGTCTCTGGATTCATGTTTTTGGCGAGTTTCTTGGCTTTTTCCAAGGCTTATGTTTTCGGTCCGGTTCTCGCTCCAATTGTCATTATGGTAGCGGGGTTTTTTACGTTTACACTTGTGCGTTACCTCAGAGAACAAAAAAAATCGCGGGAAATCCGTCAAGCCTTTGAACATTATGTGCCAGCAGATGTGGTTGGTGAGTTAGTTCTGGATCCGGGGCAGATAAAATTGGGAGGAGACCGCAAGCATATTACTGTAATGTTCACGGACCTTGCTGGTTTTACTAGCCTTGCGGAAAAGACAGAGGCTGAAGAACTCTCATCTATTTTGAACGATCATCTTAATAGGATGACAAAAATAATTTTAAAGAACCGCGGCACCTTGGATAAATTTATTGGTGATGCAATTATGGCTTTCTGGGGGGCGCCTATTGCTGATCCAGAACAGGCCGACAAGGCGATTCTCTGTGCAGTAGAAATGCAAAAGGAAATGCAGAAATTTCGTTCGGAATATGAACTAAAAGGTAAGCCGCCTCTTTTCATGCGCGTTGGTTTGAATACGTGTGAGGCGATTGTGGGGAATATGGGTGGTGAGGATAGGTTCGATTACACGGCTATTGGAGATGGGGTTAACCTTGCCGCCAGACTGGAGGGCGCAAATAAAGCATATGGCACCGAAATACTGATCAGTCAAAATACCCTAGATGAATCAAATAGCGATTCGAAGTTTTGTTTGCTTGATCAAATCCGGGTAAAGGGAAAAAAACAGGCCATAGAGATCTACACTGTTGCCTCCAGCGACAGAGCTCAAATCCTGTGCAGCAACTTTATGTCTAAGTACAAAGACTGTCTCTGGCGAGAGGCGTTAAAAATTCTGAATGAAATCAGTGAGATCCCAGACTTATCAAACTATGCGGATGGCATGAAACTAAGAGTGAAAGAACTTGAGACGAACGAAGTAAAACAATGGGATGGAGTCACTGATTTAGAGAAATTATGACGAAAAAAATTCCGTACTTTTTTCTTTGATATATTCATTTTCACGACTAACTTTTGCCACGCATCTGTCGATAAAAATCATAGGCTCAAAATAATATCAGTTTGATGGGAGCAATCGTCTTGGCAGGCGCACAAAATTGGTCAACCTCAGTATTTCTATTTAATGTATTGATAACACTATCCACTACTTGTGCATTTGCCTCAAATGGTGGAACAACTCTTTTGGTTTCTTTTTCTGGGGAAGTATCGGTTCGAAACTCCTCCCTAACTCATTGGCAAAAAGCAGAAGTAGGCCAAGTATTGCCCCCTGGTTTGACACTGAAGACCCAAGCTGTCAGCAGTGCGAATATTTTGTTCCCGGACGGAACGCAGATCAAACTGGCCGGAGATTCGGAACTCACAATAAAGGCTCCCAAACCCCTTGCCAAGAAAGCGGTTAGCTCAACAGATCTGCTCCTCGCGCGAGGCAAATTATGGGGTCGCGCGAAAAGTTTACCAAACCAACTATCTATATCAACTCCCACGGCAACAGCTTCTATTAGAGGAACTGAATGGGAGGTCGATGCAACGAAAGAGAATTCCTCCAGTGTGATGGTATTGAGCGGGCAAGTGAAACTGTCTAATTCGATAGGTAGTGTCGTTTTGGAAAAAAATATGCTAGGGACTGCCAAACCCGGCGCAAAACCGAATGCGACACAGATAAACAATGCCAGAGATAGAGTCCAATGGGTCAGTAATTATAAACCGTCACCGAGCCTTTACCTAAACCCATACGTCAGCGATAAATTTGATTCGCAGAATTTTGACTCGGATTGCGAATTGCTCCTTCAAGAAACCATTGGAACAGTGGACCCTGATTTGCAAGGAATAGTTGGGCTGTGCGCGATCGATGCCATGCTTGCTGGCAAAGTGAAGCTGGTAGCAGATCTGATTGCGAGCAGTAATTTTTCTGATTCGTTACTAGGTCTTCAAATGCAGGCTGATTTATCCACATTGACGGGGAATTATAAGGCCGCTACACAAATCCTTGAGACAGCAATGAATCGTTTTGGTTTGGTCTCAGATCTCAATGCACAACGCGCTGCCATTGATCTGCATTTTGGAAACCTTAACGGTGTGAGGCAGTACCTTGAGGGGTCTGATTACGAACAGGTGGTTACCCCACTTAGATACCTTGTCGCTGGGGATTATTTTTTTTTGGAGGGAGATTTTTCTAACTCAGAGAAGTCATATCGAAAGGCTCTGGAAAATGTGTCAACGAAAATCGAAGCGCTTATCCGTCTAGCAAAACTTAATCGTTCCTATGGCAATAGCCTTCGAAGTGAGTCGTTGCTTCGTGAAGCGCTCCAATTAGAGCCCAAAAATTATCTAGCTCGGGCTCAAAATGCTGAACTGCAACTCGAAAACGCCGAGTATGAAAATGCGATCAAAACTTTTGAGCAACTGCTTTCCGAGAAGCCAGATGACCTGCTTACATTAAATGCGCTGGCAGAAGCATATCTTGCTGAAAAGCGCCCTCAAGACGCGCTGAAGAGCATACAAACAGCGGGTTTGGTTGAACCATCTTCGGCAATGCCAAATATAACTGCCGGATTAATTCAGCATCAGAACGGCAATATGCAGAGTTCCTATGATGAATTACTAGATGCGACTGAAAAGGATCCTAAGGACCCAATGCCGATGTTCCTTTTGAGTGCTATTTCGGCTGATGAGTATCGAATAGGCGATGCAATGCGGTACTCAAGGGCTGCCCTTGAGCGAATACCTTATCTGAAATCTTTAGATAAGGTTTCGACGGATCGAAGCGGGAGTTCTAACATAGGCAACGCATATAGCAAATTCGGTTTGGAGGACTTTGCAAAACTTTATGCCCTAGATTCCTATCAGCCAAACTGGGCCGGTAGCCAGTTTTTCCTTGCAGAGCGAGAACAAGATAACTTTGCTCGATCATCACTTTCCCTGAGGGGTTTTATAAATGAGCCCACCACCTTTGGTGCATCAAAGCGAAGAATTTCGTTGATTGACAGGGCAAATGTAAGCACCGAATTAATCCATGACCGATCCGGCAAAATGGAGTTCAGTAGTGACGACGTCAGGCTTGCCGTCAGCGGACTTGTATTCTCTCCCATGCCTATCTCATTCTTCGTTCAGAAGACTAAAGGCAGGGCAAATGATGATGGCTACGGCAAAGAATTTAGCAGCACGGTTTCCTCTGTAACTTCCGCATACAGCGAGTTTGTAACGGGCTCTGTCGTTTCTGATGCCCGAATGGGTTCGGCCTGGGATCGAGAGGTGAGCATCGCTGACAAGGATATCAATACGTTCGGGATTGGGTTCAAACCGATCTCGCGGTTAAACCTATTCGCCCTGCATGTCCGCTCAAAAGAAAGTTCTCCATCAAGCCGGATTTATGCTGATTTGAACGAAATAATTGCCCCCAGCGCCTTTCTAAAATCGGAAACAAATGCCATTCCGCTTTCCATTTCAGATGCCTTGAGTATATTTCCGGTGATCGATGAGAGAACACAGGGTCGTTACCTAAATACGCTTTTTGTTTCGGGATTCAAGTATCAAATAACCGATTCTTTAACCTTGCTAGGCAAGCATACTCGCTCGAAGAATCGCTCAGACATAACATATCAGACCACTACAATTTGTCCATTGAGCACGGTTACCAACCAATCAGTAGGTGTTTCCCTCCAAAATCAATTACTCCCGATAGCTCAAGAGATTCTTTTTCTCAATCAATTTTACTCTCCAGGAAACAAAAACTCGTTGCCCAAAAGTTTTTGGAGTCTTTTTGAAAAAGCTCAATTGAGAGGGTTTCGATCAGAGTGTCCCCTTGCGGCTTTAAGCGATGACAATTATCAGACTGATCTTACTGGCTATGACGTCACATCAAATAGTTTAAGGGACTACAGCTTGTTTATTGAAAAAACTGGCCCGAACTTTGATTTCTCTTTTGGCTATGAGATTTCTAAAGGCCGGAATGTTACTTTTTGGGGAACTACGGGAACGGATCCTAACCAGTATCTTGAACCGGTTAAGTCTGTGGTCTCACAGTTTGAGGGCCTCCCCGGCATAGACTTTTTTTGCGGAGTGTCCCCTGTACAGTCGCCTCTTTGCCAAACCATTATCGATGGCAATAACCCGCTGTTCTCGAAAATTTTGAGTTCCCAGGAGTTTTCTGAGCAGATCGATTTTTATGGGCAGGATGTTTATGAGAGCGAATACGTTAGTACCCATTTTAGGTATAAGATGAATGATAAGGCAATTATCAATATCGCGCTGCAGGGTGTAGCTAATGAGGGAGGCTTTTTCAAAAGGTACAAAAACTCCGCGGTCGAATACCTTTACGGTGGTTTTAGCATGTATTTCCCTGGGGCAGACCTCTCAGACATTGACGGAGATACCGTTTCAATTAAGGCTCCCCAGGAATCATTGAATGACCCCAATGGATCTGGTTGGAAATTCGGAACCAGCGCAAGCATTTTGCTAAAACCAAATGATCGACTTTATGTGAATCTTGCACATACTGATCAAGTAAAGCCCAATCTGAACATTACTCTATCGCCAGTATACTTGGGCTTTAC